>JAGQJP010000252.1 GCA_020430585.1 Myxococcales bacterium
AGATCGATCAGCGTCGTGCCGACGTCTGGTGTGTCGCTCCAATCGGTATTGAAGAAGTCTTTGTTCGGCGCCGCTTGGATCTTGCCGACGTCGATCCCCGGCGAGTCGACGGTGGGGCTCGGATCGAAGAGGGCGAATGGTTTTCCGACGCCCGTGTCGTTCTTCAGGTTGCCCCAGACGACGATCTTGTTGAAGGTATTGGCGATGATCACGAATGCCCGTGGCTCGCCCGTGTTCGGTACGACGAACCGCCCGATCAGCGAGTCAGGGGCCCAGAGCTTGGTCCCCCCCGCCGAGAGCGTGGTCTGGAACATCGCGGGAGCGTAGCTGACGTCGGTCCAGGCCCCGCTGTTGTTCGAGATGACCTTGAACAACGGCTTCAGATTGACGTTCCCGTTCGAGCCGGAGAAGCTCGCATCGTCGATGTTGTTGGTGTCGACGGTCGCCGTCGAGTTGGTGCTGATGATCTCGCCCTTGCCGTTCGCTCGTCTGAGGATCGAGTTGCGCACCAGCGCCGCGGTGACGTTGTCGAGGCGGATCGTCCCCGCGCCGCTGGTCGGATCGCTGCTGTTGTTGTAGAACGTATTGTTCACCGACAGGAGCTCGTTGTAGAGCTGGGCCATGAGCGCGCCGCCATCGGTCGAGGCGAGGTTGCCGACGAAGATCGAGCTGACGATCTGCGTGCTCAACAGCGCGCCGTCCGCCGGAGCCGTCGACATCACCGCGCCGCCCAGGGGCGACGAGTTTCCGGCGAAGACCGAGCGCAGGACGTTCGCCGACGCGTGGAAGACCATCAGCGCGCCGCCGACCAGCCCGGGCGCGCGGTTGCCCGAGAAGACGGACTCGACGATCTGCAGCCGGCAGGCGTTGGTGTGCACGGCGCCCCCCATCTTCGAGGCGCGGTTGTCGGCGAAGACGCTGTTCTCGATCCGCACCAGGCACGCGTCGAGGGTCTCGCCGATGACGGCGATCGCCGCGCCCTCCTGGGCCAGATTGTCGACGAAGACGAGGTTGCGCAGGACGATGTCCAGCCCGGGGTGGGCGAGATAGAGCCCGCCGCCGCGGATCGTGCCCACGCTGGCGTCGCTGCCGGTGATCACGAGGCTGTCGAGGATCACGTGGTCGACCTGGAAGCCGTCGAAGATCCGTTTGACCCGCTCGCCCGCGCCCTTGCCGTCGAGGACGCTGCGATCACCTGGAAGGCGGTCGCCGCGCTGGGTCTCGTCTCCGTCGAAGCCGCCGAAGATCCCGACATTCGAGTAGAGGGCGATCGTCGCATTGGCCAAAACGCTCGTGTTCTTTGGCAGATAGGCGGGGTCGTGGATCGAGTAGACGCCTTTTTTGATCCAGACCTCGCAGCGTCCGTCCTTCGCCTGCGGGACGAGGTAGGCGGCGATTTCGACCGCTCGCCGCACGCTGGCGACGGCGTCGCCCCAGCTCAGGCCTGTCGCGCCGTCGTTTCCGTCGGTTGCGACGTAGACGATGCAGCTGTCGATCGTACCCGTGACGTCGGCGAGGAGCGCGTCGATCGAGGTCAGATCGGGGGCGCCGAGCGAGGCGTCGTCGTCTCCGGCGTCAACCAACGCGTCGTTCGCATCCTCGGGCTGCGGCTGGTCGTCGAGGATCAGGTCCGCGGCATCGTCGACGCCAGCGTCGCTGATGCTGCTGTCGTCGACGCTCAGATCCGTAGCGTCCGTGGTGCTCGAGAGATCGCCCTCGGAATCGGCTTGGGTCGACGTGTCCTCGCCGCCACCATCGCCCGACGAGCCGTCGGCGACACCATCCTCGCCGCCGCTGCTGTCCTTCGCGGTGTCTCCGTTGGTCGAGCCGTCCTCGGGGGGGGTGGCGTCGCCATCTGACGAGACGCTCTGATCGCTCGTGGTGTTGGCGTCTTGCTTATCGATTGCGTTGCTGCTGCCTCCGCCACAGGCGACGGCCAGCAGACTGCACGCGAGCAGCACGGCGAGTAGACAAGTCCTCGTGTTCACGGGGTCCTCCTTCGGTGTGGCGATCGGGTACGCGGGCGCGGTCAACGCCTTCCCGACGATGGTACCACAGTCGCGCCCAAGGGCAAATGCGCGTCAACGGAACTGACCCCCCGCTCGCCGACCGTCTGTGAGGAAAAGAGCCGCCGTCGGCGATCGCGCCGTTACTTCTTCAGTGAGCCCGTGAAGGTGTAGTGGATCGGCTTCTGGCCCTTCTTCGACCAGTCGAGGGTGCCGCTGATCGTCATGTCGCTCTTGACCATCCCGGCCCAGCGGTTGACGCCCTCTTTGGCGCTCTTCGAGACGGCCGTGAAGCTCCAACCGCCCTTGACCTTCTTCAGTTTGTAGGCGGCTTTCTTGAAGCCGTACTGGTCGCAGCCCGTCGAGTGAAACGTCCCCTTGGCGAAGATCAGCACGTCGGGGCCCGATTTCTTCTGGGGATCGACAGAGACGACCTGGAAGGTCTTGCCGTCGAGCGCCATCTTCTTGGCCGCCAAGACCGGGCTCGAGAGGGAGAGGGCGAGAATGCAGCCCAACAACGTACGGAGCAACGTTTTCTCGTTCATGGCGAATCCTTCCTTGTGGTTGTTTGGTGGGGGCAACGCGTGCCGTTCCTCACCATACCAAATCTCGACAGGGTCCGACAAGAGACGACGCACCGGCCGAGTGGGGACGAGGCGGTGACCGCGAGGCGACCAGAGATCGTCCTCCAGATCGCTCTTCATCCCTTTTCACGCGCGATTCACCGTCAAATCCTCGGCGATTCACGGCGATGGGCGACAGTCCGGGTA
The DNA here is from genome assembly GCA_020430585.1 of Myxococcales bacterium. Taxonomy (GTDB): domain Bacteria; phylum Myxococcota_A; class UBA9042; order JAGQJP01; family JAGQJP01; genus JAGQJP01. Next base: position 2,777 of record JAGQJP010000252.1, read on the forward strand.
GATCAACCTCGAGATGGAACGACCGATGGAGAGCCGACGAACCGAATTGACCTTGAAAGACTTCTTCCTGCGCCCAGGCTCGCTCGTCGAACAGCGGCTGAGCGCTCGCGCCGCGCTACCCTGGATCGCGCTCGCCTTTTGCGGCTACGCCGCGGTCGGTCTGGCGCTACCCTCGCGCGGGCTCTACGCCGTGCCGACGATCGTCGCGCTGTCGACGCTGCTCGGCGTGCCGACGCTCTACATCTTCGACGCCTTTGCCGGCTCACGGCTGCGTGTCGGGCAGATCCTCACGATCAGCCTGATCGCACTCGTGATCCCCGGGGTGATGCTGCTTGGATACCTGCTGCCCCTCGGGTTTTTGGGCCTGACGATCGGAATCGGGCGAGCGGCGACGGCGACCGATAGCTCGTCTCTGACGCGCGTCGGCGTGTCGATCGCGGTGCTCGCCTGCACGCTCTTGACCACGCGGGAGGTTCGCCGCCTATTGAACGAGAGCGCTGTCGACCCTCCGACGACGAGCGTTCTCAAGCGGGCGGCGCTGCACCGCGCCTGGATGGTCGTACAGCTGGCGATCGTCGGCAAGATGCTGGCGATCCATCTCTGGCATTGAAGGGGGAAACCGATGAGAGATTCAACTGTTGTCGATGATGCGCCGATCGGCGTCAGCCCGCCGGCGAGCGGCGGCTGGTCGATCGGAGAGACGATCGAAATCCTCCTCAAGCGGCGCTCGCTCTTTTTCGAGCGCGTCGCCAGCGATCCGCGGATCACCCGCGAGGTCCCGACGCTCTTGACGATCGCGTTTTTGGCGGCGATGCCCGTCGGCGCGATCCTCGGCAGCTACGCCGGGGGGTGGCACATTCTCTACGTCGCTCTCAAGGTGCCGCTGCTGTTGCTCCTCAGCTTGACGATCTGCTACCTCGGCTTCTGGGTCTCGGCGCTCTACGTCGGGCTCGATCTGCTCCCGGGACAGGTCGCCACGCTCTGCGTCGGCTCGATGGCGATCACGGCGATCGTGCTCCTCGGATTGGCGCCGCTGCTCTGGCTGGTGATACCCTCACAGACGAGCGAGACGAGCTACCATCTGATCGCCCTGACGCTGGTCGCGATCTTCGGCGTCGCTGGGCTCGTCGGCACCTGGCAGCTGATTCGCGGGCTGCGGGTCCTCGCCGCCCCGTCCCAGCATTCGCGGCGGGCCGGGGTCTGGACGCTGGCGCTGGGCTGGATCGCGCTGTACGCCGTCGTCGGCTCCCAGCTGGCCTGGGTTCTGCGACCCTGGCTGCTCCATCCCTGGACGCGGGGCGGGCTGCCCTTCATCCGCGATCTCGACATCAGCATCTTCGAAGCGGTCTGGCGGATCGTCGGTCGACTGATCGGCTGAGAGGAGGCGACGATGAACGGGACCCTCTTCTATGTCGTCGGCACCATCTACCTCGCGGCGGGTTTGGTGACGCTCGTGATCTACCTCCGCGCCAGCGACCTCGATCGCCGGCGTACGCTCATCAACGCGCCGGTGGTGTTGCTCTTCTGGCCGCTCTCGCTTCAGGCGCTGCTCGCCCGGCCGGATGCCGAAGGCGCCGCGCCCGAGCGCCGCGTGAGCCCAGAGGTCGCCGAACGGTTGCGCCAGATCGCATCGGCGTCGGCGGAGTGTCCCGGCTGGATCGCCGACCTCGTCGCGCGGCAGCTGCCGTCGATTCGACAGGTCTCTGAGGAGGTCGCCGACTGGCAACAGCGGTTGGCCGAGCTCGAGCGCTTGCTCCAACAACCCGCGTTCGACGAGCAGCTCGTCCGCGAGCGCTGGCAGGGCCTCGAGGACCCCGCTGGCGACGGCGCCGCCTGCCTGCAAAACATCGGCGAGCTCCAGAGACTGCGCGGGGAATATCGCCAGCGCATCGATCGTTTTCACCTCCGGCTCGAGCGCGTCGGCTCGCAGCTGACGGTGTTGCGCTTTTGCGACGCGAGCAGCGAGTCCGCCGAAGCGGAGATCGAGCAGCTGATCAACCTGGTCGACAGCCTCCGAGAGACCCGCAACCTGACCGAGACGGCGACCGAGCCGAACGCCGAGGGGGACCGATGACGAGCGAGGCCACACCCCGCGCCGCGATGACTCGAGTTCTCCTCGTCGAGGACGAGCGGGCGATCGCCGACACCGTGCTCTACGCGCTCGAGAAAGGGCGCTACCAGAGTGACTGGTGCGCCACGGGAGAGGCGGCGCTCGAGGCGCTAGCGCGTCGGCCGGCCGAGCTGATCGTCCTCGACGTCGGGCTTCCCGACTGCAACGGCTTCGATCTGCTGCGCCGCATCCGCGAGCTCACCGAGGTGCCGGTGATTTTCCTCACCGCATGGAGCGACGAGGTCGACCGGATCATCGGTCTCGAGCTCGGCGGCGACGACTACGTCACCAAGCCCTTCTCGCCGCGTGAGCTGGTGGCGCGGATCGGCGCGGTGCTGCGCCGCTCGAGCGCCGCGCCGAAGAGCCCGAGCGACGCCCTTTCGGGGTCATTCGTCGTCGACGACGAGCGCCTCGAGGTGTTCTTCGGCGGTGAGCCGCTACAACTCTCGCTCTACGAGTATCGCGTGCTGACGTTGTTGATCGGCCGGCCCGGCAAGGTCTTCTCCCGCGAGGAGATCCTGCAGCGCGCCTGGGAGGATCCCGGGATGATCACCGACCGCACCATCGACGCGCACATCAAAGCGATCCGCCGCAAGATCAAGGAGGTCGATCCCGCCGCCGACCCGATTCGCACCGTCCGGGGCGTCGGCTACGCCCTCAAGCCAGAGGGTGCGAGCGGATGAGCATCCGCCTCAAGGTGGCGCTCTTGCTGCTCGGGCTCTACAGCAGCGCGGGCATCGCCGGGTATCTGGTGCTGAAGAAGAGCATCCGCCCCCAGTTTCTGCGGGTGATGGAGGACGCGATGGTCGATCACGTCGGCTTTCTGAGCCAGATGATCGCCCTCGATCTACCCGACGATCCGTCACCGGACCAGCTGGCGCCGGCCCTCTTGGCGCGCACGATGAAGCGCCTGAACGCGACGACCGTCGACGTGGCGATCTACGAGGTGCTCAAGCAGCGCCTCGATTTTCGCGTCTACATCACCGACCGCAAGGGGATCGTGCGCTACGACAGCGACGCGGGACGCGATCTGGGCAAGGACTACAGCCGCTGGCACGACGTCTACCTCGCGCTGCAAGGGCGCTACGGTTCGCGCTCGAGCATCGAGCTCGACAGCCAGAAGCAGCTGCGCCACGCGATGTACGTCGGGTTTCCGCTGCGAAAGAACGGGCGCGTCGTCGGCAGTGTGACCGTCGTCAAGCCCTACGCTTCGCTCTCGCCTTGGGTTGCCCGTGCCGAGGCGCGCCTCTGGACGGTCTACGCCCTCGGCGCGCTGCTTCTGTATCTGCTCTCGCTCTTTCTCTCCCAACTCGTCCTACGGCCGATCATGCGCTTGACCCGCTTCGCTCGGGGCGTCGCCTCCGGGCAGCGGCTGCCGGCGCCGCGGGCGGCGAACGACGAGATCGGTGAGCTGACCCGGGCCTTCGTCGCGATGAAAGACGCGCTCTCGCAGCGCCGCGACGTCGAGGGCTTCGTGACCCAGCTGACCCACGAGCTGAAGTCGCCGCTCTCGGCGATCTCTGGCGCCGCCGAGCTGCTCGACGATCCGCAGATGCCCGCCGATGCGCGGGCGCGCTTCCTCGCCAACATCAGCGAGCAGGCGAGCCGGATGGACCACATCATCATGCGCCTGTTGAAGCTCGTCTCGCTGGAACAGCAGGAGGAGTTGGCCAATCGGCAGCCGATCGCGGTAGAATCGTTGGTGGAGGATCTCGACGCCCGCTATCAGCCGACCATGCGGCAGCGGCAGTTGCGCTGGCGCACGGCCATCGCGAGCGGGGCTCCCGAGGTGATCGTCGGCGACCGCTTTCTGATCGATCAGGCCCTCGACAATCTGGTCCAGAACGCGATCGAGTTCGTGGCACCGGGCGGAGAGATCACCCTCGAGCTCGCGGCGGAGGCCGGCTGGGTCGCCTTTCGCGTCACCGATGACGGTCCGGGAATCCCGAGCTATGCGCTGCCCCACGTCAAGCGGCGCTTCTATTCGTTGGAGCACCCGCAGAGCCGACGCAAAGGCACGGGGCTCGGGCTGCCCTTCGTCGAGCAGGTCGCGCTCTTGCACGGCGGCGAGTTCCGCATCGACAATCGACCGAGCGGCGGGGTGCTGGCCGAGCTGCGCTTGCCGACGGCCGAGACGAGACGCCGCAGCGGGCCCGGCCGCGCCGCGCAGACCGCGAGGGGGATCGATGAGAGGTAGGCCACCGCATTGGAGCATCTTGGCCGTTGCCGTGGGCGTCACGCTCGGCGCCGTCGCGCCGGTTCTGGCGTTGCAGCCGTGTCGCCCCCGACGGCCGGCGTCGTTGATCTACCCGACAGAGACGGCGAACGTGGCACGCAACGCGGTGATCGTCGTCTGGGCGGCGAGTCGCACCCGCTTGCGCCTCCTCGGGCCCGCCGGAGGGGTCATCGCCGTCTCGCAACGCGGAGCGAAGACGAGCACCGAATCGAGCAGCGGCGTGGTGCAGCTTGTGCCACGCCAGCCCCTGACGGCGAACGCGTTGTACGAAGTTCAGCTCAGCCGCCAGCAACGTGACCTCTCGAAACCGGGGATGCCCTTCGTCTGGCGCCCCTACGCTCGCCTCGCCCGCTTCCGCACGGGTCATCACCTCGCCGGCCGCAACCGGCCGATGCTGCGACGGGCGACGCTCGCGTGGTCCAAGGTGATAGCGCGGGACTATCTACGGCGCCGCCGAGCGCGGATCTGGGTCTCCGGCGGCGGTCGCCAGGGGACGCTGCGGCTCGAGGCTGGGGCGACCAATCCCGCCTGGGTCGAGGTGCAGATTTGGCTCCGGTCGCCGGGCAACCCGAAGCCGATGCCCCAGAATTTCGGTTTCGCCTTTCGCCGCACCCTGGAGATCGCCCGCGTCGGCCCGTGTGGCAGCTCCCTTCGACTCTCGAACGTGCGCGGCGGACGGTACCGCCTGGTCGTCACGCCCTGGTCGGCCGGCGGGATCGCGGGCCCCTCGCTCACGATCGGAGGCCGCATCCGCTGAGGACGCCCACGCCGAACGGTCGCAGCCTATGAGCCTACATCCCACGCTGAACGGTCGCAGCCTCTGAGCCTACACCCACGCCGAACGGTCGCAGCCTCTGAGCCTACATCCCACGCTGAACGGTCGCAGCCTCTGAGCCTCCCTCCCACGCCTACGATCAGCGGCCCGCGATCGGCGCTCGCGCCCGCTGCTCGCCTTCAGCCGTGCGAGCTCCCTCGGCGGTAGTAGCGGCAGAAGCGATGCTGACACGACCGCCGATCGGTCGGCTTGGTCGGGCAGGCGTAGCGGAAGAGCGAGCAGCTCGAGGCGACGATCGCCACGGGCGCCGCGGCGAAGAGCGTCAGCAGACGTCGTCGATCGGGATCGCGCGGCGGATCGTCGGGGCTCGGATCGCGCCGCCGGTCGTCGGTCCTGGCGAGGCGACCCTCGTCTCCACCGGGCGGAGGCGCGTCGCTCGGAGGCGCCACGGGCGTGGGCGGGTAGGGATCCGCGGCTGGCCCGAAGGGGTCATCGACGATCGACGACTCCTCTGGTCTCGCCGAGGCTCTCCCATGTGGCGTCGCGTCGTCGGCGTGCGCCGCGGCTCGTCCGGGCGTCCTCGTCTTCTCTCTTCTCACGAGCCCTCCCTTGGCGGCATCCTCGGCAGCCGCTCGAGCAGCATATCGGCGGCCTCGAGGCCCGAGGTGATCGCCCCCTCCATACAGATCAGGTCGACCTGGTTGCGAACCCAGTCGCCAGCGACGAAGAGATTGCGAAATGGCGTCAACGGACCGGGGCGAAACTGTTGCACACCTGGCTCGCAGAGCATCAGGCGCTCGAAGTCGCTGCGGTTTCGATGGATCTCGACCCTGAGGACGCCCGCCGCGCGGATGTCGCCGAGCTGTCGCACGCGGGAGACGTTGTCGAGCGTGAAGTCGACGATCTGGCGGTCGCTCCAGCGCTCGAAACCCGCCTCCTGCCCGACGAAGTGGATCGCCGCCCCGATCGTCGGGTCGTTGCGGTACTCGCTCCAGTAGGGCTTCATGTTCGTCGCGATCCCGAGCGGTGCGGGTAGCCCGAAGACCGGCCCGGCGTAGGGCATGTAGGGTTTGCGCACGAGCACCGTCATCGAGACCGTCGCCGCCGAGCGAATGTTCCGCAACCGCGAAAAGTAGGGCGAGCGCCACATCCGCTGGTCGCCGTGGTTCATCTTGGTCAGGATCGCCACGGGAATCGTCGAGATCACCGCGTCGAAGTCGCGGATCACGCGTTCGGTGCCCGCCTTTTTCGGTATCTCCGTGGTGGTCCAGTGGCGCGACGGGTTCTCGTGACCGCGGGCGTCGGGTTCGGCGACCTTGACGCCGACGATCCGCCGCCCCTCGTAGACCCAATCGGTGGCCATCGTGGTCGACACGACGCGACCGCCGAGGCGGCGGAAATAGTCGGCGATCGGTTTCCAGATCCGCTCGGAGTAACCACCGTCGACGACGAAGAGCTCCGCCTTCTCGGGCGTGCTCATCAGCTTGAGCGATTGCAGCACGTGAAAGGCGCTGATCGACTCGGGAAAGTTGAAGTAGGCCTCGCGAAAGAGGCGAAAGAGGCTGTACCTCGTGATGTGGGGCCGCAGACCGTGCTCGATCGCCCAGGTGCGGAAGCAGATGTCGTCGTGCTGTCGCAGCTCTTCGCCGCTGATCGCCCGCAGGAAGGCCTGGGCCATGAAGCGCCCGAAATTCAAGCGGTCGCCGAGGGGCATTCCCGCGAACCGCAGGAAATCGAGGACCACGCGCCCCCGACTCCCGCCGCTGGCGATCGTGTGGATCCGACGGTCCGCCGCTTCGTAGACGTGCTGCCGCTGTTTCATCGAGCGCAACGTCTTCGCCTCGTCGATTCCCGCGCGCCGCATCAGGGCCCGCATGTTGCGATAGAAGCCCCCGATCATGTGCCAGCCGTGCTCGACGGTGCGCCCATCGGCGTCGGTGTACGAGGCGGCCTTGCCCCCGAAGAGGTGGCCCATCTGAAGCAACGTCACGCGCGGCTGCGGCGAGCCCTTCTCCAACAGACGCGTCGCCGCCGCGAGCGCCGCGGGCCCGGCTCCGATCACGAGTATGTGGCGTGGCTTGGTCATCTCCGAGAGAGTACCATCGATCGCTCCCTTCGGCGAGGGCCGCTTTCGGTGGCGCCGCGTGCGGAGGAGAGCGCTCGTCACCTGCGTGTCGATGAAGCTCAGCACGGCGCGCGCCTCGCTGTCGCAGTGGTCCTCGTCGCCGCCTTGTCAGATTGACCCGCCGCTCGGTGGTATGGTACCGACACAGAGGTCACCGTCTTTCGAACGATCGCAGCTGGCGCGAGGATCGCAGCTGGCGCGCCGCGATTCGAGGAGGAATCCGATGCTTCGAGCGCTAATGATCGCGAGCCTGGGAACCCTGCTTCTGGTTCTGCCGTCGTGCAAACGGGAGCCCCCGACGAGCCGACCCGTCGAGCCGCGCCACGAGAAGCCGAAACCGCGGACCGACCCCCGGCCGACGCATCTCCCAGCTCCACGACCAGCCCCGGCGCCGCCGCTCTCGGAGGCCCAGCGCAAGAAGCTCGAGGTTTCGCACGCCGCGGCGATCCACGCGTTCGTCAAGCCGCCGACGAGCGCCCCCGCCCAGGACCCGGCGACGCTGATCGCGCGCGTCGTCGAAACGAAAGGCGGGATGGCCAAGCTTCGGGCGCTCAAGACGTTGATCGCCGAGCATACGATCGCCCAGGCGGGAACGCCGCCGCGCATCGCTCGGGTCGCCGCAATCTATCCCGACAAGCTGCGCGCCGAGACGTACGTCAAGGGGAAGATCGTGAGCACGATTCTGATCCTCGGTCACCGCGTCTTCATCAAGCGCGGCCGCCATTTCGTTCCGTTGCGCGAGGCGCAGCGACGCCACGTCGTGCGGTTGCAGATGACCGACTCCTATCCATTCCTGATCGCCGCCAGCGCTCCGGGCGCCAAGCTGCGCTACGTCGGGATGAACGAGGTACGCGGCGCGAAGTGCCACGTCGTCGAGCTCCGTCAACCGGGGTACAGCGTGACGGCCTACATCGATGCGGCGAGCTTCGATCTCGTCGGCGTCACGCTTTTCAGCGGGCTGGCCTACGTCACCTCTCTCGAGAGCGATTTCAAGCCCGTCGGCGGTCTGCGCTTCGCCCACAAGACCAAGCTGCTGATCGGCAAGAACGTCATCGACTCGACGACGACGAAGCTCGAGCTCGACAAACCGCTGCCCCCGATTCTCTTCACCGTCAAACCCTGAGCGAGGAGCGTGCCGTGAACTCGTCCATCCGCCTTTCGACTCTACTCGTTGCCTCGATGACCTCGTGTATGGCCAAGATCGAACGTATCTCCGCCCGCATCGAATGACCCGCCGGACGTCCGCGCGGCCGTCGCCTGCGCTCGTGTCGCAGATTCTCGAGAGCTGAGAGGTTGCTCTAGCCTTCGCGGCGGCGCCAGTGCGCTTGCCAAAAGAGGGGCTCGCCGAAGCGGGTCGAGAGGCGCACGGGTTCGAGTGAGACGAGCGAGAAGCGCGGCTCTGCGGGCGTGACCACGTCGCAGGCGCTCAGACGCGGCGGCCCTTGGCCCTCGGGGCTCTCTTCGTCAGCGTTGCCTGCGATCGAGAGCCAGTGAGCCGATGGGCGCAGCGCATCGAACAGACGTCGGACGAAGAGATCGCGCCCGTCGGGCTCGAAGACGTGGAAGACGCCGCGATCGAAGGCGAGGTCGATCGACTGCGGATCGACGGGTACTCCGTCGCGGATGTCGTTTACCAGAAAGGTGACGTCGACCTCGGCCTCGTCGGCGCGGCGTTTGGCGATCGCGATCGCCTCGGCGGAGACGTCGGTGGCCGTCACGCTCAACCCTTGGCGGGCCAGCCAGATCGCGTTGTTTCCACGACCACAGCCGATCTCGAGGACCTTGCCGAAGCTCTCGCTCTGTCGGGCGAACCAACGCGTCAGGCAGTGGCACGTCTCCCCGGTATCCCAGGGGGTGTTGTCCTCTCGGTATCGCTCATCCCAGTTGCGCTCTGGGGCCATCGCACGCTCCTCGCGTCAAAAAGCGGATTACACCACTCTTTCCCGCGCCGGTCAAGTCGATGGGCGCAGCGGGGGCCCCGCTGCGGCGAGGTCGAGCCGGTCGTGCAGGGCTCGGCGCGAGAGCTAGTAATAGACGCGGACGACGGCGCGGATCCGCAGCGGCTCTTTCCCGCCCGGGCCGCCGAAGGTTACGAACGTTAGCTTGTCGTCAGCGTCGTAGGACCAGACGTCGAACTTGTCGCCGACGATTTTCTTGGTCGGCAGCTCGATCGAGCAGCTGTTGCGCAGGTAGTAGTTGCCCCAGCCGACCCAATGCGACGAGACCTTCGAGAAGCCCAAGTCGTTGTCGGCGTTGGCCGTCAGCCGCCCTGGACCGAAGTCGATCACGCCCTCGACACCACGCGCGACCCTCGTCAAGTACCAGATCCGCAGATCGAACTTCATCTTGAACTTCTTCGTGAAGGTGGTCAGGCCGAACTGGGAATCGTGGATCGTCACCTCGGACCATGGGATGTTGACCCAGGAGTAGTTCGGATTCTCGAAGAGCTTGGCGCCCGCGACGGGGGGCTTGTTGTAGCTGCCGACCCAGAGGGGGTTGCGGATCTGGCGCCAGCCCTCGGCCCAGTTGTTCTTCGCCGGCACGGTCTTGAGCGGTACGATCTCGATCCAGAAGGGGCAGCTCGTCTCGCCCTGGCGCGGCGGAATCTCGGAGCCGTCTCGTTGCGTGGGGCTCGTTGGCCGTTTCTGCAGCTTCGTGCCGTCGAGCGTGGGGCCGGTCGTCGTGGCCAGCCCGTCGTTCTTTCCGCTGCCCGGCTCATTCCCCGTCGATTCGGAAACCTGGGGATCGCCCCCGAGCCTTGAGTTGGTTTCGAGATCGGCGGCGCATCCCGCGAAAGTAAGCGCCAACAGGGCTCCGCACGTAGCGATTCGTCGACAGACAAGACTCTTCATGGTTGTTCGCATGTGCTACCTCATGAAACGGTGGTTGCGATTGGTGATTGGTCGCGCGCGCGACGGGAGAGGACTGAACGTGGCTACCCAGCGCCACATGTCGATCTTGGGTAGCGTAACTCGCTAGTTGAAGATGTCGCCGGCGCAATACTCGAGATCGGGACGGCAACTCTTTGTCGCACACTCCTCGCACTCGGTTGGCGAGCCGACCGAGGGGGGGCACACGTCGGAGCACTTGTCGAGAACGAATCGCCAGACGGCGCGTCCGACTCGCTTGCGTCTGAGCGGTCAGGGCCGGGGCATCCTCGTCTCCGGACAGGTCGGCGCTGCTTCGATCGGCGCCCGTCTGATCCCCGCTGATCTGGTCTCCGCTGACCTGGTCTCCGCTGACGCTGTCGCCAGTCGTCCCGTCGGCCTGCTGCTTGCTGCTGCCCCCACAGGCGGCGACGAACATCAGCAGAATCGCGCACACAGCTGGGCAGAGTGCGCGTTGGCGTCATCTGCCGAATGGTGTACGGAACCGATACGGCAAGTCAAGACGCGACGTACGATCATCCCAGATAGAGGCTGAGAAAGCTCTTGGTCAGCGCCCAGGCTTGGGTCGCCGCCGCTGGATCGTAGCTGCCACGGGCGTCACAGAAGAAGCCGTGGCCCGTGGTGGAGAACTCGACCGCGACATGTGGCTTCTCGAGCGCCGCCAGCGCGTCGGTGATCGCCCGTCGCTGGGACGCGGGAATGTAGTTGTCCTGTGCGCCCCAGAAGAAGAGCGTGGGCCCCGATAAGGAGGGCGCGAGGTGCAGACGGTCCACCGCCAGGCCGCCGCCGTAGAACGAGACCGCGGCGGCGAGGGGATGACGCGCATTGGCGACGAAGGCGAGCTTGCCGCCCATGCAGAAGCCGATCGCCCCGATCGCGTCGTGGCGCACGCCGTCGGCGCTCGCGCACCATTGATAGGCGGCGTCGATGTCGGCGTCGGCTTGGTCGCCCTTGTACTGCATCGCCAGCGTGAAGCTCGGTCCCACATCGTCGTATCCTGCGTCATAGTCTGGCGCTCCGCGATGAAACAGGTCGGGGGCGATCACCACGTATCCGAGCTCGGCGAGGCGGGCGGCGACGCTGCGGATGTGGGCGTTGACGCCGAAGATCTCCTGCAGGAGGATCAGCGCGGGATAGGGGCCGCCGTCGGCGGGGCGGGTCACCAGCGCGCCCATCGACGTTCCGTCGGCGACAGAGAGGGTCACGCGCGCAGTTTGGGTCGGGTCTTTGGACATCGTTCACTCCTTTTCGCGGATCATACCACAGCATCTCGGGAGGGGCGCAAGAGATCGCAACACACGTTACGCGCGCTGAGCGTATCCCGGGGCCGAAGTGGTGATTTTGTGATACAATGACCTCGATCCGTACCAGCAACCCGCCAAGCGGGGGAGGTGAGAGCCGTGGCAGCTCGCCGCAAGAACGATTCGTTGCCCTACGACATGTTCGATTTGGCGCAGCAGGCGTACGAAGCGCGCAAGGCGACGCTCTTGGCCAACGTCTACCACAAGGCGCAAGAGCGGGCGTGGTCGGGCAAGGAGATCCTGCCCCTGATGATCGCCAAGCACGGCAAGCCGTCGCTCCCGAAGAAGGAGCGCGAAGCGTTGGCGCGGATCTTCGCGATCATCCTCTGGGGTGAGCTCGCAGCCTGGAAGATCAGCGCCCAGCTCGCCGACTCCCTCGAACCTCTCGAAGCGAAGATGGCGGCGACCTCGCAAGCCTTCGACGAGGCGCGCCACTTCTACACGATGTACGACTATCTCCAGAGCCTGGGCTATCTGCCCGAGCGGATCGACCGCCTCTCCGAACGGGTGCTCGACTACACGCTGAACGCGAAGAAGCTCTCCCACAAGATCTGCGGGATGCAGCTGATGATCGAGACGATCGCCCTGACGATCTTCCAGACGGTGCGCAAGAGCGGGATCGAGCCCGTTCTCGGTGAAGTGCTGCGCTACTTCGAGATCGACGAGGCGCGCCATGTCGCCCTCGGCGTGAACTACCTGCCCGCGATGATCCGCAAGATGAGTCGCCTCGAGCTCGTCGAGTTCATGTACTTCCAGTTCAAGCTGATGATCTGGGTCGTCCACTCCCTCCGGGCGCTCAAGCCCGACCTGCAGACCCTCGGGATCGATCCCCGGGCGATCGTCGAGCTCGGAAAGGCAAAACAGTACGAAGTGTTCCGCGAGATGTGGGGCGACCTGGGGGTCGACATCAAGGAGGAGCGCTCGGTGATCAGCCGCTTCTTCGACGCGATCGACGAGGTCTATTTCCCCCGCGACGAGAGCACGAGCACGCTGGAGCGGCTGAGAAAGGCGGCGAACGTCTTCGTCGCGCGCTACAGCGTGGTCGACGCCGCGTCACAAGAAGAAGCCCACGAGCAGCTCCACTCCGACACGGTCCTACCGGGAATGGGCCCGAGCAGTCTCGGCGAGAGCAAGCGCCGCATCCATTGACTCGTCCCCCATCGGCGCGCTCAACCGTTTCGACGACCGAGGCGGCCGGGCCGGACGAGGTGGCCGGGCCGCGCGCTGGTCAGGCGGTCGTCCGCGATCACCCGCTCGCCGCGCACGATCGTCGCGCGGTACCCGCTCGCGTCTTGCATCAGGCGCCGACCGCCAGCGGGGAGGTCGTTGACCATTCGCGGGCGTGCCAGACGGAGCTTCGCTAGATCGATCACGTTGATGTCGGCTCGTTTTCCGACCTCTAGCGTGCCGCGGTCGTGAAAGCCCATGAACGCCGCGGTGTCGCCCGTCATCATCTGGATCACTCGCTCGAGGGCGAGCTGCGGGCCGCGGACGCGGTCGCGGGTCCAGTGGGTGAGCATGAAGGTCGGGAACGAGGCGTCGCAGATCGTACCGACGTGGGCGCCGCCATCGCTCAGCCCGGGGAGGGCGAGGGGATGGCAGAGCATCTCGTGCACGGCGTCGAGGTTCTGATCGAGATAGTTGTAGATCGGGAAGTAGAGCAGCTCGCGGCCGTCGTCTTCGAGCATCGCGTCGTAGATCAGCTCCAGCGCGGGAATCCCGCTGCGCATCGACTCGGCGAGGATCGAGCGCTGGGGATCGGGCTCGTAGTCGAAGTCGCCGCCGAGGCGGTAGAGCCGCATCGCGACGAAGTCGAGGTGGGCGAGGAACTGGTCGGCGATCGGCGGGATCGGGCTGCCGTCGCCCGCGACGGGTTCGCTCTTTTCGCGAAGGAGCTGCGCCTTGAACTCGGCGTTGCGCATCCTCGCGACGCGCTCGGCCAGCGGCAGCGACGAGATCCGTTTGTAGCTCGGGAAGCCCATGAAGGGGTGGAACGTCGCCTGCAAGCCGAGGAGCACGCCGATTCCACGTGCGGCGACCTGCAGCCGCAGGTTCAGCCCCTTCGCCACGGCCGCTTCGGCGCGGGCGATCATCCGACGCCACTGTCGCGTGTCGTTTCCGCGCTGCATCAGCGAGATGCTCAGCGCGTGGCCATCGGCGGCGGCGACCATCGCCTCGAGCACGTCGAACTCGGCGTCGAAGAGCTTGTGTGACTCGACCATGTCGAAGTCGCTCACCGCCTGCAGCACCCCGTGGGAGAGCCCCTCGAAGGCGCGGGCGATGCCGGAGAGCTCGAGCTTGGTCGCCTCGGACGATGGTGTCGGCGTGCCGTCGGCGGCGCGGTGGTTGTCGGTGCGGCCCGTCGAGAAGCCCGCCGCGCCGGCGTCGAGCGCCTCGCGCAAGAGGCGCCGCATCGCCGCGATGTCGTCGTCGGTGGCGTCTCGCAGCTCGATCGCGCGCTCGCCCATCACGTAGACCCGCAGCGCGTCGTGGGGCACCTGGGTGGCGAAGTCGATCGCGTGGGGTCGCGAGTCGAGGGCCGCCATGTACTCGGGGAAGCTCTCCCAATCCCAGGTCAGACCCTCGGCGAGCGCCGTGCCCGGGATGTCCTCGACACCTTCCATCAGCGCGATCAGCCGCTCGTGGTCCCGCTCGCGCACGGGCGCGAAGCCGACGCCGCAGCTGCCGAGCACTGCCGTGGTGACGCCATGAAAGCAGGAGGGCGCCAGCTCGTCGTCCCAGGAGACCTGGCCGTCGTAGTGAGTGTGGATGTCGACGAAGCCGGGCGTCACGATCGCCCCCTCGGCGTCGATCACCTCGGTGGCCACGCCGTCACAGCGGCCGATCTCGACGATCGCGCCGTCCTTGACGCCGATGTTCGCCTGTCGTCGGTCGGCGCCGCGGCCATCGATCAGGACGCCATTTTCGATCTTGAGGTCGTATCCCATGCTCGCGCGTCTCCGGGTCGTGGGTTGCGATCGCGGAATCCAGGGCTACTGCTCGCTCGGTGACACGAGCCAGCGTTTGACGAAGATTCCGGGGTTCTCGTCGTCGACGCACGGGTGCGTGCCCACCGGGTGCGTCTGGAAGTAGTTCGCCGCCAGCGGCGGGGGCACGGGTGTCAACTGCTCGAGCTGGAGCTGGACGACGTCGTCGGCGATCGTCGTGTAGCAGCCCGTGCCGCCCGAGACGAGCAGCGGCCCGACCCAGCGCGTTCCGAAGGCGAGCCAGCTGGTCGAGGAGAGGGCGACACAGCAGTTGCCGTTCGTCCAAGCCTTGTCCAACGTCTGGATTCCGTTGTGGCCGTTGTAGTACCAGATGAAGGCGTTCTGCAACGCCGTGGTGTTCCAACTCGCCAGGTCGATCAGCTCCCAGCCCGCGGCGCTGCGGTCATCGCTGTAGCGCGCCATGCCGAAGGCTTCGATCGTCGTTCCCGTCGTCATGTCGCAATAGACCTCGAGGGGATTGCGCGCGCGGTCGACCCAATAGACACCGTCGCTCGTGAACCCGCGCGCTTTGTAATCGGCGCAGCTCGTCGGGCGGAAGCGATCGATGAAGAACGCTGGGTAGCTGCCCGGCGCCGTCGTCTCGTCACGCAGGCTCGGAGGATTCTTGCTGAAGAAGTCGCTCGCCAGCGGAAATTCGGGCGCGCTTTTGTCGACGTCTCCGAAGCGCACCCTCTCGCTATCGATGGGAACGAGACAGGCTGCCGTATCGCTCACGTAGGGCACCAGGCGCAGAGAGCCGAAGGAGATGAAGCTCGGCGAGCTGGCCTGTGCCTGGAACCAACACGCGCCCGTCGGCTGCTGTCCGAGTTGCAGGTTCAGCAGCCCGTCCGCGGCGTTGTAATAGGCGATCAGCGCCTCTTGCACGCTCGTCGTGGTGAGGTCGCTGAGCGTCATCCGAAGCCAATTGGGATAGAGCGTGCCGAAGAGGCCGAAACCGAACGAATATGCGGTCTCGGTCACCATGTCGCAGTAAACGGTCCGCAGATAGTGGCGCGCC
This sequence comes from Myxococcales bacterium, assembly GCA_020430585.1. GTDB lineage: Bacteria > Myxococcota_A > UBA9042 > JAGQJP01 > JAGQJP01 > JAGQJP01. The sequence goes on from JAGQJP010000252.1 coordinate 18,217, forward strand.
GGATCATTTACGTAGAGTTGATAGATTCCGCTCGGCATCCCCTCGGCCTTCAACTCGACGCAGCTGCGATGGCCCTTGGCGCTAAAGAAGAATGCCGGTTTGCCGGCTTCGGGGGCTTGTGGTGTCAGCGTCGCGGGCGGATTGCTGGCGAAGAAGTCGCCCGCCAGCGGGCCCAGTTGCGGGCTGCCGATCGTCTCGAGCCCGAAGCCGAGGTAGGCCGCGTCCGGCGGCGGACCGCAGAAGGTGACGCCGTCTGCGGGCAGGATCGCCTTGCCGCCGAAGGTCAGGGAGTCGAGAGCACCCTGCGAATCGGAGGAGTTTCGGAACTGGCAGTCCGTCGTCGTCCCGTTGAACGCGGGTTTCAGTAACGTGGCGCCACTGTTGGCGTTGTAGTACGCGATGAAGGCGAGCTGGTTCTTCGAGCGCCCGAAGTGGGTCGCGCCGACGACGCCCCAGCCTGGGTAGCTGACACTGACGTCGCCGATTCCGTATTCGATCGTCACCCCCTGGCCGCTCATCTCGCAGTAGACCTTGCGCTCGGGGAGCGGCCCCGATCCGTCGGGGTCGACGTCGTAGACACCGCTCGGCAGGAAAGGTTTCTGCGCCTTTAGCTCCGTGCAGTTGTTCGGCCGGATGCAGCTCGTGCCGTCGGCCGTGAGGACGTAGCCCGCCGAGCACTGCCAATCGCAGAGCGTCGGCGCGGCGAAGAGCCCGCTCTGGCTGTCGCACTGTACCGTGACGACCTTGGGGATGTCCTCCGAGTTCGGAGGGTTGGCGTTGTTCGGATCGCAGTTGCGCGTCGTGCTCTTGAGACACTGGCCGAGCTCGTCGCAGTACCCGTTGGCGTTGTCGCAGACGAGGGCGCAGTTGGCCGGCGTCTCGAAGCTCCCGTCGCTCGTGCACTGTACGGTCACGGGCTTGATATCGTTGGTGAAGCCCTCGCTCGCGACCACGGGGAGGCAGCTCTTCTCGGTCTTGAACAGGCACAGGGTTGCGTCGGCGCAGAAGAGCTTGGCGTTGTCGCAGACCCAGCTGCAGAGCTCGGGTTCGCTGTAGCTTTGGGTCTGCGCGTTCCACGTGACGGTGACCTGCTTGACGACG
>JAGQJP010000253.1 GCA_020430585.1 Myxococcales bacterium
AGGAGTAGAGCGTCAGGTGAGCGAGGATCGCGATCCCCGAGCGGCGATACCACGGGCGCGAACGCTCGTCGAACGGTGCAACGCGAACAATCGCGAGGACGAGCCCGCCGAAGGCAGCCAGGCCGAGGAGCATCAGCGGTAGATCGCCCCAGCGCTCGGCCCATCCACTGAGCATCACGGCGCCGATCACGGCGCCCCAAACGGGCGTGTAGCCGAGAAATACACGCTCGGCCGCCGCCTTGGCTGGATTGGCCGAAAATGAGGAGGTGGGACTCACAGCTCACTCCGAAGGATCGACGAGATCCTGCCGAAAAGACCCTTTTTGACACACCCCGGCGCCAGGGGCAAGGGGCGCTCTCCGTGAATTTCCTTTGCGCACCTGTCCAAGTGTGGTAAATCTCAAGGTATGTTCGCAAACGACAAGACGCGACGGGAGAACGCGAGGGTGAGACGACGCACGCTGGCGCGAATCGGCGTGCTCAGCGCGTTCGCTCTGGCGCTCGCGATCGCGGGTTGCTCGTCGGCGAAGGTCCTCGACGACCCGATCGTCACACCTCGATCACAAGAGGCCGACGCCGTCGCCGAGCTCCTGCGCAGACTGGCCGATGCCCTCTCGACCTTCGATCACGAGAGCTATTCTCGATTCTTCAGCCCCGACTCCAGCATCGTTCGCGGACGAACGGCCAATCCAGGCCCCTACGACGTGCGACAGAGCTACCGAGCGATCATCGATCGCTCCCAGCGCCTGATCTATCAAAAGCGAAACAAACCGCTCGATCTGCGGCTGGCGATCGACCGCTTGCGCCTCGATGGCAACCGCGCCGTCGTCGATGGGCGTCTTTTCCGCCGCGAAAAGGGCGTCCTACAGCATGTCTACGCCGAGCGTTTTCACCTCGAGCGCGTTCGTGGCCGTTGGTCGATCCGCTTCAACCGCTACTGGACCCTCCAGAGCCGCATCGACGGCAAGCTCGTACGCCACGACCATGCCTTCTGGGAACGAGCGGACGAACGAGTTCGCCGCGCGAGAGTCGCTCGGGATGAAACGAGCCTGCTCTTGGCGCTGTTCGATGCCCACCGCTTCCGCGAGGCGCTCGATCTGTCGCTTCGCCTCGTGTCGCGTCATCCGAAGAGCGCGCGCTTTTGGTTCGCCGTCGGGCGCAGCGCCGAGTCGATGAGGCGCTGGAAAGTCTCGATCGACGCCTACCGCAAGGCCTCTGCCCTCAACCCGGACGCTCCCGTGCCCGAGGCGATTCGCTACCAACGCATCGACCGTCCGCTCTGCCACTCGCTACAGCGGCGCGCGATCGAGTGCCAGGTGCCCTCGCTCTTCATCGGAACACGCCAGATCTGCCGCCAGCGCATGGGCCAGTACATTCGCGACTATGAGCGCCTCTCGAGCTGGGCCCGGATGGGCTGCGAGGAGCTGCGCCAGTCGTGGGGCGCGCGGCTTCGGGAGGCACGCCTGCGAACGATCGAGCGCTTTCGACGCAAGCTTCAGAACTACGGGATCCATTTCTGCGCCAAGGTGCTACCGCTCTCGACCGAGAAGGTCGGCTGTTACTACAACACGGACGTTCGCTCTCTCTCACCCTTGGCCCACCTCAAGTCCCTTCGCGAGCTACATCTCGTCAAGACCAGCGTCAGCGACCTGAAGCCGCTCTATGGATTGGCACAGTTGCGCCTGCTCAAGCTCGATCGCAGCCCGGTCCCGACGAGGGAGATCGAGGCGCTCAAACGAGCGCTCCCGCAACTTCGGATCATCCGCTGAGATCTCAGCTACGGTTTGACAGGGGCCACCCGATTCTGGGAATCTGGGTCTTTGTCGATCAACCACCGAGCGGGTGCATCGTGCAATCGATCAAACCCTACCTGGTCCTCGGCGTGCTCGTCGCGGGGGCCGCGTTCGTCGGCTGCTCGGGCGTGCGGAGCCCCGAACGAGCGGGCGGCATCGTCGGGCGCTGGCGCGTGGTCTGCGACTCGTCGCAGCGCCCCTTCTGTCCGAAGCGTTCGCGTCAAGAGTTCATCCGATTCCACCGCAATGGCACGTATTCCTTCGGCTACGTCCGCGTCGCAGGGCGCTGGCGCCTCTCGGGCGACGAGCTGCGGATGCACGAGAAGATGAGCGGAATCCGAGAGCGGTTCACCACGCGGTTCTCCAAAGATCGCCACAAGCTGGTGCTGGAGCGTGGTCGCAAGAAGATGATCCTGATGCGCGCGACGCGCTGAAGAGCGACGGGCCGCTGTCGTGTGGGGAATCGACGGCGAGTCGAGCGAGTCGAGCGCGCCAGGGGTGCCGAGAGATCCGACGCGCCGACCAGGAGGGCGTCAGCGGTGCCGAATCACACGACGGCGCGGATGGCGCGTGTTGTAGTGTCGAATCACGCGCCGATGGTAGATGTAGCCGCGATAGCGCGGGCGGTAGCGCACCGTGCGATAGCGATAGCCGAGGTGCGTGTTCCAGCGGTAGTAGCCGACGCGATAGGTCCGGTAGTGCGTCGTGTAGAGATTGTAGTGCACGTACGAGCGAGGCACGTAGTAACGCGCGCCGCCGACGTAGTAGATCGGCAGGCCAGCGTTGTCGTAGTAGACGACGTAGCCCTGGTAATACATCGGCTCGTAGTACGTGGTCGCAATGCCCGGATCCGGGTCGGTTTCGACGTACGCCGTGCAGCCACTGAGCATACTTGCGCCACCAACCAGAGCGGCAAGCAAGATTCCCATCCAATATCGTTTCATCCTCGGACCTCCGTGTTTGTACCGTTAGGATTTCTATTATCTCAGGAAGAGTAACATCGTGCAATGACGAAGAATCGAGCGGGGTTGCGAAAACGACGGTGCCGTCACGCGGAGGGGCTGTCGGCGGTCGCGAGCGGCCGCGTCCACGTCGTCAAATCTCGAGCGTAACCCCGAGCGCTCGGAGGGCCGCCGCCGTGCGCCGCTGTCGGGCTCGCTCCGCGACGGAGAAGATCGCCCGGTCCCGCTCGAAACGCCCGCGCTCGTCATCGGCGACGCGGCACCAGAGCGGGGCCGTCTCGCGCAGGAGCGACGCCTGAATCGCCAACGCGCCCGCGAGGCGCAGGTGTAGCGCCGGATCGAGGGGATCGTCGAGGTCGACGTCGAAGGAAAGCCAGCGCTCGAGCTGCTCGGCCCAGGCGAGGACCATCTCGGACGGCCAGGCGAATCGCCGCCCCACCGCGAGCAGGTAGGCCGCCGCAGCGCAGGAGACGTGAAGATCTTCCATCGTGCGGAAGGGCTTGACGTAGCCGAGATATCCGTCGCCGGGCAGACAGTCGCCGTCAGCGATCGGAACCTCGTCGAAGCGCACCAGCGCGTGCGGAATTTCGGGTACGAAGCCGACCGGAGGAAGCGCTTCGATCGAGACGCCCGCTCGACTCGGCTCGATCGCGACCAGAGCGAACGACCGCTGCCCACCGGGAGCGACCTGGTCGTCGCGGACAGCGAGGACGAACAGCTGCCGTGCCAGCGTTCCGCCCGTGACGAACGTCTTCTCGCCCCGCAGGGAGAGCTGTTCGCCACACGGTGCCAGGGCCGTGGCGATCGCCCGAGGATGATTGCCCGCCCGCTCGGTGACGCAGAGCGCCCCGATCCCCGCCGAACGGTGGGCTCCGACGAGTCGCCCGAGCGCCGCCTCGTAGCCGGCGATGAAGGCGAAGCCGAGTCGATCGCTCTGTGCCCCACCGATCGCGGCGACCCGCATCGACGATGCGTCGACGGGCAGAGAGGCGATAGCGCGCCAAAAATCGGCGAGATCGTCGTACCTCGGCAGCACCATCTCAGGATTGAGAAGTTGTAGAATCGGCCCCATTCGCCACTCGCCTCGGATTGCAAAATCGATCGCATTGTGCCACAGTAAGAGCCACTTCTTCCAACCGAAATCACGCGCATGCAGACCGAGCACGCCCTCGACATCGCGAAGCACCTCGTCTCCGATCTGGCCGATCCCGCGATCCTGTTCGACGCCCAGCTGCGCCCGATCCACTTCAATTTGCCGATGAGCCAGCTCGTCGGGGGAAAGCGGCGCCGCCTACGGGGGGCGAACGTCACGGCGATGGCGGCGATCGAGCTCGTATCGAGCGACGTCGAGCGCGACGTGACCCATCTCACGCGCTGCTTTCAGGAGTGTCAGGCGATTCACCTGGCGAATGTGCCCGTGCCCACCGAAGATGGAGCGCGGACGATGATGCTCTCGTTTCTTCCGATCCAGAGCGCTGGTGCCGTCGCCGGCGTGATCCTCAAGATGCGGGACGTCAGCGTCGAGGCGCATCTCCACCAGCGCTACCGCGAGCTGATCGCCGCAGCCAAGGCGCGCTCGGACGATCTCGAGCGCAAGGTACAAGAGCGGACCAAGCAGCTCACCGCGGCGTTGGCCGAGGTGACGCGGCTCTCCAACCACGACCCGCTGACGGGCGTGCACAATCGCCGCGCCTTCACCGAGTTCGCCCAGCAGGCGATCGGTCTCGCCGAGCGGCACAGCCGTTGCGTCGGGATCGTGTTGATGGATCTCGACTTCTTCAAACGGCTCAACGACGACTACGGGCACCAGGCGGGCGACGCCGTTCTCAAGCGGGTCGCCGAGACGCTCGGTGAGCAGATCCGCAGCTCGGACCGACTGGCGCGCTTCGGCGGAGAGGAGTTCATCGTCCTGCTGGCCGAGACGACGCCCGAGGGGGTGCTCCTCGCCGCCGAACGCTTTCGCCACGCCATCGAGGCGCTAGCGATCGCCGAGATCGTCCCCGATTGCGGCCGATCGCAGACGATCTCGCTCGGCGTCGCACGGTTTCCCGAGCACGGTGAGAACCTCGACCGCCTCGTCGCCTGCGCGGATGACGCCCTCTATCGCGCCAAGGCCCTCGGCCGCAACCGTGTGGTGCTCTATGAAGAGCACGCCGAAGCCGATCAACTCGCTGCCGGGACGTCTCGCTTTCGCGAGGAGCGGCTCCTCGTCGTCAGCGCCGACGCGGCGATCCAGAAGCGCTGTAGGGCGATCTTGAGCGAGCTCTGCGACGTCGCGGTCGAGACGGATGTCGCCCGGGCTCTGGAGCAGGTCGGGCGCAACGGTCACTCGGCGCTCGTCGTCGATGGCCGCCTCGACGACGCACCTCGCCTGCTCGCCGAGGCAGCGCGCAACCAGCCCCTCGCCGTGCGACTCCTGATCGTCCCGTCGGGAAACCCGACGCAGCTCTGGGAGTCGCTCTCGGCCCACGTCGACCAGCTCCTCGTCGCCGACGAGCTCGAGAAGCACCTTCTGCGCTCTCTCACGGACGCCGCGTTGCGACGCGAGTGGTTCCGCGACGAGATGTTACGGGTCGCCGATTTCGGATTGCAGGAGGAAAAAGTCCAGGCCGAGACCCTCGACGAGATCCTACGCGATCGCGCGATCTACATCGCGATGCAGCCGATCATCTCGGCGCGCAATGGGCAGGCCGTCGCCTGCGAAGCGTTCTGTCGCTCGCACCACCCGCGCTTCGTCGCCCCACCGATGCTCTTCGACGCCGCGCTGCGCTTCGGCAAGATCTGGGAGCTGACCAAGCTGGTCTACGAGAAGATCGCCATCAGCGAGCCCCGCATTCGCTCGGGCCTCTCGATCTTCGTCAATGTCCACCCCAGCGAGACCACCGCTGACGCACCAGTCTTCGCGATGAAACCATTCACCCCCTTCGCGCACCGTGTCGTCTTCGAATTCAACGAACGAGCCCTCTCACCCTCGCCACGGGAGTTGACGCGGCTGATCCCGACGCTCCAACAGCGCGGTTTCCGCGTAGCGATCGATGGCCTCGGTGCGGGAAATGCGGATCTGAAGAACGTGATCGCCCTCGCGCCAGATTACCTCAAGCTCGACCGCACCCTGACGGCGCACCTCGACCGCTCGGGCGTCAAGTACGACATCGTCCGCAACATCTGTGAGCGGGCCGACGAGGCGGGAATCGAGGTCATCGCCGTCGGCGTCGCGACGGAAAGTGAAGCGGGCGTCGTCGCCGAGGTCGGCTGCGATCTGATGCAAGGGTTCTACTTCGGGCACCCCGAGGCTGTCGAAACCAGCTGAACGCGTGTATACTAGGGACGACGACAGCGGGACAGCGGACACGGGGGAAGAACCAGTGGAACGGGTCTACATCCGCGGAGCAGGGCAACTACCGGTCGTGCGATCGACGGCACAGCCGATTCGCGCGCTCGCGGCGAGCTCGCTGCGCGCGGCGATGAGCGACGCAGGGATCGAGCGGGTCGACGCGCTCTACGTAGGCAACATGATGTCGGGCCGCCTCTCGAATCAGGCGCAGCTCGGCGCGCTCGTCGCCGACGAGGCGGGGCTTCGCGGCATCGAGGCGGCAACGACCGAAGCGGCATGCAGCTCGGGCGCGGTCGCCCTGCGTTTCGGGATGATGGCCGTCAGGAGCGGGCTCGCCGGGCTCGTCGCGGTCTGTGGTGTCGAGCTGATGACGCAAGCGAGCCGCGACGACGTGACGATCGCTCTGGCGACGGCATCGGATTGGGAGATCGAGGGCGGCTGCGGCGAGACCTTCGTCACGTTGAATGCCCGGCTGATGCGACTCTACGCCGAGCACTACCGCCGCGACTACGACGAGTTCGGCCAGTTTGCCGTCGAGGCACATCGCAACGGCAATCAGAATCCGAACGCCCTCTTTCGCGACAAACAGGTCAGCATCGAAGGCTACCTCGAGTCGCGCCTGATCTCGCCACCCCTTCGCCTCTTGGACGCGTCGGCGATCTGCAGCGGCGCCGCGACGGTGATCCTCGGTAGCCGTGCTGCGCTCGAGGCGAGTCGCGCCGCCGCCCACGACCGTCGCGTGCGGGTGATCGGCTCGGCGATCGGCACCGACTCGCTCAGCCTCCAACGGCGACGCGACGTGCTCTTTCTCGATGGGGTCGCTCGCTCGGTCGACGGTGCGCTGACGATGGCGGGGATCGGGCTCGACGAGATCGACCTCTTCGAGGCGCACGACGCCTACACGATCATGAGCGTGATGAGTCTCGAGGCGACTGGCTTCGCACAACCAGGACGGGGGCTCGATTTCGCGCGAGACAACGGGATCGGGCGCGACGGAGCCCTACCGATGGCGACGATGGGTGGCCTCAAGGCACGAGGACATCCCGTTGGCGCCACTGGTGTATATCAGGCCGCGGAGTGCTTCCTGCAACTGACCAACCGTGCGGGTGCAAACCAGATTCCAAACGCCGAGGTGGCGATGGCGCAGAACTTCGGCGGCACGGGCGCGACGGTCGTGACCCATCTCTTTCGCGCCGAAGCGTAGCCAGCCCCGCGGTGCTGGTCTCCGCCCCGCCGCAAGGCGACGTCTATCTCAGTGGTGGTGTCCGCCGGGACCGTGGACGTGGCCGTGGGCTAGCTCGGCTTCCGTCGCGTCGCGCACGTCGATGACCGTGAACTCGAAGCAGAGCGTCTCGCCCGCGAGGGGGTGATTCAGGTCGACGACGACCGTCGAATCGGTGACGTCGTGAACGAAAGCCTGCGCCTCACCATCGTCGGTCTCGAGAATGATCGGCAGGCCCTGCTCGAGGGGCAGATCATCGGGAAACAAGCTGCGATCGAGCTCGCGCAGCCCTTCGTCGTCGCGCTCGCCGTAGCCGTCTTCGGGTGAGACGGTGAACGAAGCGCTCTGGCTCTTTTGGAGACCTTCGAGATGCTTCTCCACCGACGGGAGCAGCGAGCCATGCCCGTGGAGGTAGTGAAGGGGATCGGCCGCCGTGGCCTCGTCGATCAAGGTGCCTTCCGGATCCGTCAGCCGGTAGCTCACCGTTACAACTCGATTTTTCTGTACGTCCATCTGTTTTGACCTCAAAATAAGAGCTAAGGCCGCAGTCTAGCCTCAGCCCACTTGCCAGTCAAGCGGGAATCAGGTATAGACGAAGCGGCCGTGCGGGATCGATGGATTCGATATCGCTCCCGGCGGACTGAACATCGGCGGCTCGCACAGTTACGCCCGCTAAAGAGAGCCGTGAGCATTTTATCGAGGAGTCCGATGAGCCACTTTCCCAACTACTGGCCGACCTCGGCGGACGCCGTCTGGCAGGTCAAGACACCCGACAACTGGTCGATCGCCGTTCACGTCTATGGCGACCCCAACCAACCACGCCCCGCGGTGGCGCTCTTTCATGGCGCCCTTTCCAATAGCCGTTCCTACGACGTTGCAGGCTACGGCCTCGCGCCATGGCTGCGCGACCAGGGATTCAACGCCTTCGCCGTCGATTTCCGCGGGCGAGGCTATTCTCTCGTGCCCCAGGGCCGCTCGGGCTGGACGATCGACGATTTCATTCAACACGACGTGCCGTCGGTGGTCGGCGCAATTCGCGAGCGCTGCGGCGTCGAACGAGTCCACTGCGTCGGCCACAGCCTCGGCGGCCTGGTACTGCTCGGCTACCTCGCCCTCGGCGGCGAGGGGATCGATCGCGTGGTGACCCTCGGCTCGTCGGTCGTCCTCGACAGCCATCCGATCCTCGAGTGGCTCGAGCGGATCTTCGGGCCCACGGCCTACATCCCGCTGGCGCTGCTCGGCGAGCGCGCAGGTTTCCTCTCGCGCATGATCCCGCAGTCGATGTGGGCCTGGTGCGCCACCCCCGAGCACCTCGAGATGGAACAGTTCCGACGCTTCGTGCTCTGCGGCACGGGGAATATCTCGATGCGCAAGATCCGCCATCTCAAGCGGATCTGCGACGAACGGCGCTTCGTCTCCGCCGACGGATCGATCGACTACGCAGCCAAGCTCTGGCGGATCAAGAACCCGATCCGGATGTTCGCCGCCAAGAAGGACACGCTGATCTCCGCCAAGCTGATCGCCCTGACCCAGTCGATGCTCTCCGGCGCCCCCTCCGAGCTGATCGTCTGCGGTCGCGATTCCGGCTTCTCCTACGACTACGGCCACCTCGACATGGCGATCGGGACCGAGGTCTTCGACGAGCTCTTTCCGCGGATCGGTGACTTCTTGCGGGCCCGTCCGACGATCACGCTGGTCCAGCCATCCCGCCCGGGAAAACGGTCCGAGGGCTAGCCGCGCTGCCGCGCGAAGTACTCGTCGAGCTGCGCCGTCCCCTCGGCGGCGTGGGCGATCATCTCTGCGACCCAGAACCCGAAGAGCTCCCCGTCGAGCTGCCGCGTCGGCCAGTGGGCGTAGAGCATCAGCTTCTCGCGATCGTCGAAGGCGAGACGAAAGAGCACGAGCTGGTCGTTCATATCCAGCATCACGGCGAGGTCATGGGCATCGAGGGGCCGATGGGCGATCGGAAAGCGGTAGCTCAAGGTCACCCATTCGGCATCCGCGCGCCCGAGAATGGTGAACGGCGAGCCGTACTCGGGATGGGTGATCAGCGCGCTGCCGTCCGGGCGGGTCGTGACGCCGAAGCCCTCCGCGGGGAGCCGATCCCAGAGTGCTTCGCTCATCGTCCCTCCTCCGTCGGGTCGCGCGGGCGACCGATGTCCGGCTGCTCGCCGAGCGCGAATCGACCGACGATCGCACGCAGATCGGAGAACAATTGGATGACGAGCGTTCGAAAGGCGATCGGATCGCCGACCTCGAGGGGCAACTCGGCGCGAAGACAGAGGTAGTTGTCGTGGGCCGCCCAGCGCCAGAGGCTCGGCGCGCGGTTGGCGTGCATCGCCCGAGCGAAGTCGCGCCGCTCGAGGCCGTGGCCCCAGCGGGCGGGACACATCGCCACGAGCCAGCTCTCCCAGGGCGAGAGCCAGACGATCCAGGGCGACTCACCGATCGGCACGCCGACATTGAGCGAGCCGTCTTCGAAGCGCTCGATCAGCGCCTCGCCGAGGTGATCGCCCGCATCGTGAAGTGCGGCGGTCAACGCGTCAGCCCACTGCGCGCTCACGGCGTCGCGCCTTCGGCGTCGATCACCTTCGGCACCCCCGTGCTCAACCAGCTCTCGAGAAACGCGCGATACTGCGCTTTGGGCGCCTCGCGCTGGAACACCACCTCGTGCCCGTCCTCGATGCCGTCCTCCTCGTGCTGCGCGACGACGGCGGTCACCAGCTCTCCAATCCGATCGCGGTTGCCCATCACGGGGAACGGCAGCTGCTCGCTCCCGACGATCGAGAGCCACGTCGAGAGCGGGTCGAAGGCGCTCAACCGGCTCTCCGTCTCGTCGAGGGCGTCACCCACCAGATCGAGGCCGATCGAGAGCGACGTCGTATTCGCCATCGGCGGCAGGTTGTAGTTGTCGACGATCCCTTGGAGCATCAGCACGTGGCGCGGTCGCCCGAAGAGCGGCTCGTCGACGAGATGGCGTCCGTAGATCTGCGGATCCGACGATTCGCCGATCCACTGGACGATCGAGAGCAGCGGCTCGTAGATCCGCAGCGAGCGCCCCTTGGCGCCGAACTTGAGCATCGCCTCGGCGAGCGGTTTGACGGGGATCGGCTTGCGCTTGTAGATCAGGTTCTCGATGTAGCTGGACCCCGCCCCCGAGAGGATCGAGAGGCGAAAGAGCGGCTGCAGCGCCTGGGCGATCTGCGCCACCAGCGAGCCCGTCGAGTGGCCGAAGATCCCGACGTGGGAGGTGTCGATGTGGACGATTCCGTTCGGCGCCTCGACGCCTTCGCAGCTCGAGACGTCGATCTCGAAGGTCGCGAAGCCGCGCGCGAAGAGCACCAGCTCGAGAGCCGACTCGCGAATGTTGTCGCGCAGCGCTTCCGGGTTGAGCAGATTGAAGATCAGGAACTGCTCGTCCTGTTTGGTGATGTTGCGCAAGCCCGTGTGCGGTCCGTCGACCTGCAGCCCCATGAAGCCGACCTGGGCGAACTCCCTGCCCGGCCCGCTGCCCGGAATCGATGGGCTGGTCTTGGTCTCGTGAACGCCTCGATCGGCGATCGGTCGCTCGCCGCCCTGCCCCGTTCGAATGAAGACGACGGCGGGGAACCCGGCGTCCGGCATCTTCTGCCGCGGAATCGTGACGACGAAGTTGGCCGTCTGAGTCCCCGCGGGGATCGGCACCCCCGCGTCGTCGAAGCGCCACCCGCCGCCGCCATCGAGATACGGTGGGGTTCCGTGTTGGTACTGCGGCATCTCGAGCGTCGTCTGGTAGACGCAGAAGTTGTCGTAGGTCCCGACGAGCTCGAACGGCGCCGCGGGTTTCGGCGGTGTGATGCGGTACATCTCGGCGCGCATTCGCCGCATCTCGTCGAAGGGATCCTGCGTTCGAAAGACCGTCAGCGCAGCGATGGACCCGAGGTCGACGCCGAGGTTCGCCAGCGAATCGATGGCGCGGCGATAGGCGGTCAACGCATCGTTCGAGAGCCCCTCGGGGTGCCCGCCGGCGAGCAGCGTGGCGAGCTCGGGCGCCACGCTCAGCTGGCGCCCGTCGGCGTCGAGCAGCTCGCGGCGCACGACGGCGGCGTAAAGCGTGCTCGGTCGCAGCGGCAGCCCCTGGATCGGCACCAGACTGAGCAGATTCGGCGCTCCGAACGGCCCACCGTCGCTCTCGAAATTGACCCGAACGGGATAGCGCTGACCGAAGTCGGGGCTGTCCGGATCGACGCCGACCAGAAACACCGTCGCCGCCTCGTCGAGCGTCGACATCGCGTCGGGGAGCGCATCCTCCTTCAAGGGGCCGTCGAATGGAAAGAAGATCCCCGACGAGAGACCGAAGCCGCGCATGTCGCGCCGACCGATCGCCAACAGATCGTCGACGAAGGCGATCTGATCCGGGTTCGGAAAGCGATCGATCGAAATGCTTCCGTCGGGCTTGCGGTGTTGCTCGCCCGGGAAGGGCGCGGCGTAGAAGTCGTCGACGAGGCGATTGAACTGCATCTTCGCGGTCGCTCCGCCGGGAGACTCACTGTCGAATTGCTGATCGATGCCCGCATCGGCGGGTAGTCCCGTTGTATCGAGCGTCTGCTCGCGTATGACTTCCCGATCGCAGGCGATCATGGCGAGAAGAAAGAACGTCGCAAGGAAAACCGACGCCGCTCCTCGAGTTGTGCATCGCATCACCATCCCCCTTCGGCGCGGTTTGATCCAGCGCCGTCATCGAATCCTAGCAAGCGGAGGCGGGCGGCGTCAATCTACGTTGACCAGACAATTCGGCACTTTACTATCGCGCGCGACTCCCTTATGATGAAACGCGACCCCAAAACGACGCACAACCAGCACCAATCGAATCTTACCGCTCGACGGAGTGACGATGTCGGAACTCGAAAAGCAGAATGAGACTCGTCCTGATATCCGCCTGGACGAAGTAGGCCGCGCGAAACCGCAATCCCAGCCCGAAGAACGCACCGATCCCGAAGCCGGGCCGGCGACGGCACCGCCCGTCCCCGAGGATGAGTTCCTGCCCTTCGACGAGTTGTCGCTCGA
>JAGQJP010000254.1 GCA_020430585.1 Myxococcales bacterium
GGTCAACTCCAGGCTCAAGCTCGACCTCGTCAGTCGCAGACCTTATCGTCGTTGGCATCTTTGCAGCACGTCCCGTAGACGCAGGCGTCGCCATTGGTGCAGTCGCCGCTGTCCGCGCACATCCCGTTGATCCAGTCGCTGAGGATCTTCTCGAGGCTCGGATCGGTCTTGCTCACACCGATGAAGGGCATGTTCTTGATCCCCTCGTCGGTGCCCCAACGCACCGTGGCGATGAACAGCGTGCTGCCCTCGGGATCCTTGGGAACCAAGCGAATTCCCGCGGTTCCGCCACCATCTGTCGGCTTGTTGTAGACGCTGGCCTCGATCATGTCGTGACGCAGGTTCATCGACGAGTTGATCCCCTTGGCGTTGTGGCAGTGGGCACAGTTGCCGTGGAGATAGCCCTTGGCCAAGATCGTCGCCGAGTCTTTTCCCGTGACGTCCTCGAGAGGCACGGGCAACGGCTTCTCGAACATCCCCAGGTCGGCGAAGTGCTCGATTTGCTTCTTCTCGTACGCATCGATCTTGTGGTTGAGTCGCAGCTCGTCGAAGCCGATGATGAAGGTCGCGTTCGTTCCGTGGCAGAGCTCGCACTGCGCCGAATTGGGGATCCGATACTTCAAATCGCTGTGGCCCTCGATCGTCACCGAGATCGGCAGATCGCTGGTCACGCGCATCGCCTCGGTCCCCTCGCTGTTCCACTGGTAGACCGTGGTGTTCCACTGCCCGTTTCGCTTGCGCAATATCCGCGTTTCGACGGGTTGTCCGGGAAACTCGAAGTGCTTGAACAGCGCGGTACCATCGGGAAAGCTCCACTGTTTGGTGCTGTTGTCGATCTTCGTCCCGGGTGGGAGGTAGATGTGCCGCGACTTCAAGGCGCCATCGGTCCAGAGGGGAAAGCGCGGCTCGTAGAAGACCAGGCGCGGATCGACCGTCGAGCGGTCGGTCATCGTCGGATAGATCCCGACCTCACTGAGCATGCTCGGAAAATCCGCCGTCGTATCGTCGAGCCAGGTCGGCTTGAGCGACGCGTCGGGGGTCGTGTCCGGGGGCTCGACGTCGCCCTCGACGTCGGTGCTGACATCGGGCGTCTCGAGATCTCCGGCCGCCAGATCGTTTGGTTCCGCGCTATCGTCATCGCTTTGATCGGAGGGGACCGCCACGTCCCCTTGGAGATCGGTCCCGCTCACCTGGTCGCTCGCGACGCTGTCCGGATCGGTCTGATCGGCGACCGAGCTCTTCGAGCGCCCGCAACCTGCGGCAAGACACAACCAAACCAGCGACACCATCACCCATACCGTTCTATCTCTCATCGAGGCCTCCGTTTTGCACGTTTGTACAGCTTATCCGACTCGGAGCGCAACATAAAGGGGGCGGCGTAAAAAGCTGTTGTTGGCGCAGCCACGCTATGCTAGGAAGCGCTATGCTGATTTTCGCCGTCTTCTCTCTCATTGTTTACTTCGGCATGGTGACCCAAGCCACACTGGGCTTCGGCTCGAACGTGCTGATCGTCACCTTCGCGGCACATCTACTGCCGATCAGCGAGATCGTACCGCTGATCGTGCCAATCAACATCGTGATCTCGGGCTACATCACCTGGCGCTACCGCCACGAAATCAACACACGCTTCCTCTTCCGACGGATGCTGCCGCTGATGGTGCTCGGGCTGCCCCTCGGCTTTCTGATCTTCGTCCGCGGTAGCGACAACAGCTTGAAGACGGCGTTTGGCGGCCTGATCGTGGTACTCGCGGCGATCGAGCTCTATCGCCATCGGCGCGGCAGCGAAGAGGCCGAGCCAGCAGCGGAGCGGCTCCCGGGATGGCTCAGCGCAGGTTGTCTCTTCGGGGCTGGCGTGATCCACGGCCTCTACACCAGCGGTGGACCGCTCTCGGTGTACGTCACGAGCCGTGAGATCACCGAGAAGGGTGAGTTTCGCGCGACGATGACCGCGCTCTGGGTCACGCTGAACGCGATGATGACCGTGCTCTACCTCTACAAGGGGTACCTCAACGCGGACAACGCCTGGAAGGCTGGCCTGCTGCTGATTCCGACCGTCGCGGGAATCGCCAGCGGAATCGCGTTGCACGATCGGTTGCCAAAGAAGACCTTTCGGATGCTGGTCTACCTGCTCCTGCTCGGCTCGGGCGCCTCTCTTCTCCTCGCTAGCTGAGACAACCGTACCGTTCGCGCCGTCTTGCGGACTTTCTGGATTTCGAGTATGCTCGAAGTCGGTTGGCACACCGACGAAAAGCAGCGAAACCGCTCCCGTAAGCCTACGGAATTACGGTATTGATCGGTGCGCCGAAATTGCCTGGGCGAATAGTTCGCGAAACACTCGGCCTAAAGGGGGCCGTACGCCGAAACCGGACTCGCGATCTCACGATAGGAGAGGAACCAAATGAGACCCAAACGCTCGAAATGGACCGTCGTTGCGCTCGCTCTGCTGATGGGCGCCGCCTTGATCACCCCGATCGCCCTCCCAGCCCCCGCCGAAGCGGCCCGCGTCTGTTCGCGCCAACGCGTTTGCAGAACCCGATTCCGCCGCTATTGCACGCGAACCGTCTATCGCCATTGCCGTCGGGGCTACTGCCGCAACCGCTACCGCCGCGTCTGCTCGCGTCGCAGCGTGGGCTCGGTCTGCCGTTGGCGTCGCGTTTGCCGCCACTACTGAGTCGAAGATTCCCGAAAGCCAGCCAATTCACCGTTCCTTTCGAACACTAGTCGACGCAGCCCCGGTTCCCACGCGGACACTTGAACCGCACGTGGAAGTGGTGATTGTGCCCGGGCGCATGCTTGATCGTCGCGTCGCGACCGCGCCCGTTCGGGTACTGGAAGAGCGTCGAGATCTGCCTTCGGCGATAGTAGCGGCGGGCGATCTGGTAGAGCGGTTTTTGCAGACCGTAGTCCACGAACATCGTCTTGACGTCGCGGGTGCGCAGGAAGCAGTGCATCAGGGCCCAGGTGATCCGCACGTCGAGCGTCTTCGGCGTGACGACCTTGAGCTTGCAAGTGCCATCGTTGCCGCGGTAGTAGTAGGCAATATCGACGTCGCGACCGCTCTGGTGCGACTTGTGCGGGCGCAACCGGCCACCGCCTTTGCGGCTCAGGTTGCCGATCACGACCTTCGGCGCGCGGCGAAAGCGGCGCTTGATCATCCGCACACAGTGGATGATGTGGGAGATCGTCTTGTTGGTCCCGTAGCTCTTCTCGGGATTGCGCACGATGTAGCCATATCCGGGCGGCAGCTGCTCGCCGTTCACGAGATGACCGCGTGAGGGTCGCCCGATCGAGAGGGCCGGCGCCGTTGGCCCGTCGGAATAGTAGCGCAGACGCTGGCCGATCCGGAGGTGCCGTCGGATCCGGTTGTGGCGTCTGAGCTCTTTCACCGTCGTCCTCAGCCGCTTGGCGATGCGGGCGAGCGTGTCGCCACGTTGGACGACGTAGATGCGGGCGCGGCGAATCTTCATCGCCACGCGACTGGTGATCGTCAGTTTCTGCCCGATTCGCACACGGTTTCCGCGAATTCGGTTCCAGCGGCGGAGATCGGCGACGCGCACCTTGTAGCGCTTGGCGATCCGCGCCAGGGTGTCGCCTTTGCGCACGCGCACCGTGTAGACATAGCTGTGCTGGCGGCCCTTCTTACGCCCGCGCTTGCCGCGCTTGACGTGTTTGTCGCCGCGCTTGCCGCGTTTGTCCCCGCGTTTGCCGCGTTTGTCCCCGCGTTTGCCGCGTTTGTCCCCGCGTTTGCCGCGTTTGTCCCCGCGTTTGACGCGCTTGCCGCCACGTTTGACGCGCTTGTCGCGCTTGCCGCCGCTTTTCTTCCGGGGGGCGCGGACGCTCCGTTTTTTCTTTGGTTTCCGCGGTTTGCGTTTGGTTTCGGCGGCGTGAGCCTCGGATTCGACCGACGATGACCCGGGAGCGTCCACTCCCAGGACGAAGACGAGCGCGGCGAGCAAGAAGCGCAGCACGATACGTGTTGCGGAGTTGCTACTTCTTGGCCAGTTCGGCATCGAGCACCTTTTTCAGCTCGCGCGTTGCACGACGAACCACTCGAACGACTCGCAGGGACGAGTCCAAAACGACCGCCTGGTGCGTTCGTACGTGCCATGCATCGGAAACGCGGTTGTCCGCGTCGTGAACGCAGATGAAGCTGCGCTTCTCCTTCTGCCAGATGCGGTAACCCCAGCCACGGCTGCGGTCGTAGTTCACCGCGACGACCGTGACGCCACGCGGGGCGTACTGTTTGTGCACACCCTCGAGAAAGCGCAGAAACTTCGCGGGCTCGTCGGTGTTCGACCACCAGAAGGCGACGACGACCGTCTTGCCCTTGAGGGAGGAGAGGGCGATCGATTTGCCATCGTAGGTCTTCAGTGTGAAATCGGGGGCGGCTTGCCCGCTCTTCAGACCGGCGAACGCCGGGCTCGCGATGAGCAACGCGAGGGCGAGAAAAAACCAACGGCGCATGATCCGACCTCCTCTGTGAAACGCCTTTCGGACAGGGGGTTATATCACGCCAGGTCAGGTCGAACCAGCGCTTTTTCCCGCCTTCTCCAACAGCGTGGGGCCGACGTTGATTCCGAGCCCTTGCGTTCTCGCGAATCGGTTCCATATTTTAGGAGGCGACCGATTTCCGCGCCCCAAGGTGAGACGTGCAACGCAACATCGAAAAACCACTCCCCAGCCCCCGAGAACTGGAGGCGGACCTGCGCGAGTATCTCTCCCGCAAATACGGCGACCGCGTCCAGGTCCAGATCCCCGAGATCCACACCGATCCAGAAACCGAGCCGCACTCGATCGACGAGCCCCCGACCGCTGAGATCAAGCCCTCGGTCGAACGGATTCGCTTCGACCTCAACCCGGAAGAGCTCGAGCGCTACCTCGACCACTTCGTCGTCGAGCAGCGCGAGGCGAAAGAGATCCTGGCGACGAAGATCTGTACGCACTACAAGCGCGTCCGACGGATCCTCGAGGGTCAAGACTCCGACGACGACATCGTCGGCAACATCAAGAACAATATCATCCTGATCGGACCAACGGGCGTCGGGAAGACCTTCCTGATCAAGCTGATCGCGAAAAAGCTCGGCGTCCCGTTCGTCAAGGGTGACGCGACGAAGTTCTCCGAGACGGGCTATGTCGGCGGCGACGTAGAAGATCTCGTGCGCGACCTGGTCCACGAAGCCAACGGCGATCTCGACTTGGCGTGCTTCGGGATCATCTTCATCGACGAGATCGACAAGATCGCCTCGTCGAGCCAGCTGATCGGCGCCGACGTCTCCCGCACGGGCGTCCAACGGGCGCTCCTCAAGCCGATGGAAGAGACCGACGTCGAGCTGCGCGTGCCCCACGACATGGTCTCCCAGCTGCAAGCGGTCGCCGAGTTCCAGCGCAGCGGCAAAGCCGAGAAGCGGGCGATCAACACGCGTCACATCCTGTTCATCGTCTCGGGCGCCTTTGGCGGACTCGAGGAGATCATCTCCAAGCGGGAGAACCGAAAGCGCATTGGCTTCGAAACCGGAGCGAATCTCGAAAGCGACGCGGAGATCCGCCGACAGGCGTTGCTCGCCCGCGTGCGCGCCGAAGATCTGATCGCCTACGGCTTCGAGTCCGAGTTCATCGGCCGCCTGCCGATCGTCGCCGTCCTGCACCAGCTCGATGAGAATCATCTCTTCGAGATCCTCAAGCGGCCGAACAGCTCGGTGGTCCAGTCGAAACGACTCGATTTTCGGGCCTACGGCATCGATCTGCGCTTCGAGGACGACGCGCTGCGCGAGATCGCCCGCCTCGCGGCCGAAGAGCACACGGGCGCCCGCGGCCTCGTGCGGGCGATGGAATCGGCGTTGCTCAAGTTCGAGAAGTGCCTGCCGTCGACGGAGATCCGTCGCTTGCTCGTCACGCGCGAGCTGGTGGAGCGGCCCTCCGAGACACTGACCGAGCTGCTCGCTGACCCGCATCGAGAAGCGCTGGCGACACGCTTTGGAGCCCAGCTGAACCGCGAGTGCGCGACGCTACTGTCAGCCCTCGGTGAGCGCCAGAGCGAGTTCGAGCGACGCTTCGGCGCCCCGATCTCCGAGCGCCGCCTGCAGATCGTCGTCGCCCGCTCGATCACCACTGGCCAGGACCCCGACGCGGTCATCGAGCAGGTCCGCGGCGTCCATCGCTCGCTCTGCGCCTTCGAGGAGCAGTTCAACGACGAGTTCGACACCAACGTGCGCCTCAGCGAGGGTGCGATCGATCGCTTGACCGAGCTCAGCTTCGAGCTCGACAGACCGGCCGAGGTCCTCTGCCGTGAGCGGTTTCGCAACTACCAACACGGGTACAAGCTGCTCCAAGAACGGCAAGGGATCTCGAAGCTCGAGCTGCCCGAGCGCGCCGTCGACGACCCCGACGCGTACCTCAACGAGTGCATTCAACAGATGTATCGCCAGCACTGAGGCGCGGGTTCGATTGCCGAAATTTTTCGGTGGAAGGGGCGATTCTAGGTATAGTACAAAAGGAACCGCTGGAGAGGAAACCACACGATGATGCGAAATAGACTGATATGGCTACTGTTGGCGATGTTCGCGGGCGGATCGATCGCCAACGCCCAAGTGAAGAAAGACGACCTCCAACCGCTCCCCGAGAAGAAGAAGTTGAAGGTCATCGTCGGTCCAGGGCAGAAAGAGCCGGATCCGATCGCCGTCGCCCCGCCCTTCTGCCAGACCCAGGCCTCGATCTGCAACGAAGTCGCCTCGATCGTGCGCTCGGATCTGACGCTCTCGCTCTTCTTCAAGGTCCTCGCGCCAAAGACCTACCTCGCCAAGATGAGCCGCGAGACGCTGGCGCGCACGGTCTGGAAGGATTGGTTCAACACCGGCGCGGTCTATCTGATCAAAGCGCGCGTCTCGGGCAACTCGCGCTCGATCAAGCTCGAGTTCCGACTCTACAACGTCACCGACAAGAAGACCTACACCCTGCGGACCCAGGACCAATCCGGCCTGAGCCACGGCACCCCGCTGCGGATGGGGGTGCACAAGTTCGTCAACGAGGTGATCAAGATCACCACGGGGACGGCGGGGATCTTCGGCTCGAAGATCGCCTACTCGTCGAAGACGGGGCGCGAAACGTCGGGAATCTTCGTGATCGGGATCGACGGCAAAGGCGGCTACGGGATCGCAGGCGGCACGATCAACATGCTGCCCGCCTGGCTCGGCGGAAACCTGCTCTACACCTCGTTCAAAGACGGCACGCCGCAGATCTTCCTCGGCAAGAAGCGCATCTCCCGCGACGCGGGCCACTACTACAAGGCCAACGCATCCAAAGACGGGACGATCGCGGTGACGGTGAACAAAGGCGGGCAGAGCGACATCTACATCATGAAGGACGGTCGCCTGATCAAGAACCTGACCAAGCACTCCGCCGACGATCTGAGCCCCTCGTGGGAGCCGAACGGCAAGCGGATCGCCTTCGTCTCGAATCGCTCGGGAGGCCCCCA
>JAGQJP010000255.1 GCA_020430585.1 Myxococcales bacterium
ACGCTGCCGAGGCCTACTACCGACTCGGGTCCCACTACGCGAAGAAGGGGATGTGGCTCGAGGCAGAGGCGGCGCTCAAGAGCGCCGTCGGGCTCGATCCGACGATGGTCAAGGCGCGCATCAGTCTCGGCACGGTGCTGATGAGCAAGCCGAAAAAGGATTGGGAGAAGGCGCTCGAGCAGTTTCGGCACGTCGAGAAGCTCGGCGTCGAATCCAAGGAGTTCCTCAGGCATCTCGCGAACGCCTACTTCATGGCGGAGCAATACGCCGAGGCCAAGCGGGTCTACGAGAAGTTGATGAAGCGCGAGAAGGAGGACCCGAAGAAGCCGAAAAATCCCCAGCTCTTCCTTCGACTGGGCGTCGTCTTGTTCCACATGCGCAAGTTCGACCTGGCCGAGAAGCAGCTGCTCGTCGCCAAACGGGACACCACCCTCGAGCCTGAGGTGTATTACCACTTGGGCCAGATCGAGATCCAACGCAAGCGGCTGGATCGCGCGCTGAAGATGTTCAAGCAGGCGATTGCGGGGGCACCGAACAACCTGTCGATCCACTACTACTTCGCCAAGACCCTCGAACGAGCGGGTGGGAGCACACGACTCAAGGAAGCGGTTTCGACGTACAGCTTCATGTTGGCGCAATACCGACAGAAGCCGAGCCTGATCACGGACAAGAAGGTGCTGGCCGATGTCTATTTCAGCCGCGGCCGCATTCTCCTCGCGTCGGGACGAAATCAGGAGGCGCTCAATGACCTCGAGCTGGCGATGCGTGTCGATCCCTCGAAAACACACGGAGTGTCGCTATTCGAGAAATTGATTGAGGCCAATTTCAAGCTCGAGCGATACGATGAGGTGATGCGAATCGCCAAGAATTTGCTCGCCAACGATCCGTCGAACGGCACGGCCCACTTCTATCTCGGAAGCACATATCGCCAGAAGAACGACATCGAGAACGCCGTCAAACAACTCGAAGCGAGTCTCAAGTCGACGAGGATCTTTCCCGAAGCGCACCGCATGCTCGGCTACCACTATCGGGACAAGGGGCTCAAAGACAAGGCGTTGTCGCATCTCGAGACGTATCTCAAGCTCGTGAAACGGAACCCCAACTACTTCGATCAAGAAGAGGTCCAACGCGCGGTCGAGCGGCTCAAGGGCGGATTTCAGTTGAAGCTGAAGAAGTCGAAGACCCGCTGACCAGCCCTCGAGCTGGGAGCCGCAGCCTCAGAGCCGCGGTAAAAGGATCGGGACCTCGCTCTCTGGATGCTCGATGCGCGCGAGGTTCGGTCCGTAGACTCGATCGAGCGTCGCGGAGGTCAGCACCTCTTTGGGCGTGCCGATCTGCGCCAGCCTGCCATTTTCCAGAAGCATCAGACGCGAGCAGAGTCGGGCGGCGAGGTTGAGATCATGGAGCACAGCGACCAGCGTACGGCCACGTCGATGCTCGTCGACGAGGATCGTGCCGATCTGGCTCTGGTGGTGTAGATCGAGGGCCGATGTCGGCTCGTCGAGCAGTACGATCGGGCACTCTTGCATCAGGGCCCGGGCGATCTGCAGCCGCTGAAACTCGCCGCCAGAGAGCGTATCCGCCTCGCGGCGGGCAAACGAGGCGAGATCGACGCGGCTCAACGCGTTCATGCCGCGCTGCGCGTGTTCGGCGCGGTCGTAGAATAGCCCGCCACCGCGCAATCGCCCGAGTAGCACCACGTCGAGGACCGTCAGCGGGAAGCCGAGCTCGGCGCGTTGCGGTACGTAGGCCAGCGCGCTTGCGCGCTCGTCGATCGCCAGCGTATGCAGTGGCCGACCTTGCAGCGCGATCTCGCCGCTCGTCGGTCGACGCAGCCCGGCCATCAAGCGGAGCAGCGTGCTCTTGCCCGCTCCGTTGGGGCCGATCACGCCGAGGAACTCGCCCTGATCGAGCTCGAAGTCGATGGGACCGAGGATCGTCGCTCCATCGATCTCGAAGCGAAGGCTCCGCGCTCGCAGCTGGGCTTGCGGCTGGGTGCTCTCGCTCATCGTCTCCTCATACCAGCACGCGCGGTTCGTGGCGGCGCAAGAGGTAGACGAAGAGGGGACCGCCGATCAACGCCGTCATCACACCGACTGGAAAATCGTGGCCCAAGAAGCGGAAAATCAAGCGCACCGCCAGGTCACAGAGCACGAGGAAGGTCGCACCCACCAGCGCCGAGACGGGAAACAACAGTCGGTGATCGGGGCCACAGAGCAGGCGCATGATGTGCGGTACGACGAGGCCGATGAAGCCGATCATCCCCGTCAGGGAGACAGCGGCGCCGACGAGCATTGACGATGCGGCAAAGACGACGATTCGTACGCGCCGCACCGCGACGCCGAGCGATTGCGCCTGATCGTCACCGAGCAGCATCGCGTTGAGCTGTCGGGCGTGAAGGAGCAACGGTGCCGACCCGACGAGGACGATCAGCGCGACGATCCCGACGTGCCGCAGCTCGAGCGACTCGAAGGCCAACGACCCCATCAACCACATCAAGAGGGCTTGTGCCTTCTCCGGGCGGACGATGGTCTTGATCAGCATGATCGCCGCGCTACAAAAGACGTTGATCATCACGCCCGTCAACAGCAGCGAGAGCGAGTAGAGGCGCTCGCCCCGCGAGGCGAGGCGGAAGACGAGCAGCGCCGCCAGCCCGGCCCCCGCGAACGCGGCGAATGGGCCGAGCTGCCACGACAGCGCCGAGCTGAAGCCAATCGCTTGCCAGAGCGCGCCTCCGAGGGCCGCGCCTCCCGAGACGCCGAGAATGTAGGGATCGGCGAGCGGGTTGCGCACGAGCGCTTGGAGCGCCGCGCCACACAGCGCGAGTGCACCGCCGACGAGCGCGGCGAGCAGGACGCGCGGCAGGCGAAGCTGCATCGCGAGCTGGAGATGTGGATCGACGTGCCCCCCCGAGAAGAGCGCCCGGAGGGTGACGTCGCTCTCTCCGAAGCTCAACCCCGCGAGCAGCGACGCCAGCACGGCGACGAGGGAGGCGCTGAGCCACAGCGAGTAGCGGGCCGCCGACAACGGTGGAGCGGTCCCTCCATCGTGGCTGTGGCTCGCATCAGCGCTCATTTGATCACCCGATCGAGCCAGCGCAGGGCCTCGACGACGCG
>JAGQJP010000256.1 GCA_020430585.1 Myxococcales bacterium
GAATGTAGAGCAGCTTGGCGTAGCTGACGAGCGCCTGCTCGAGGGAGCGGCGCGGGTTGGAGCGCTTCTCGATGAAGGCCTTGATCACTTTGATTCCCCGCGGATCCTCCAGCCGTGCGATGCCGCGCAACGCCGCGAGTTGTACCATTCCGAGAGCTTCGGACTGCTTGAGGGCGCGCTCGAGAAGCGTCAGCGAGCGTTTGTCCCGCAGCCGACCGATCGCCGACGCCGCCGCCGCGCGTGTGAACCAGCTGTTGTCGTGGTTGAGCACCTTCTCCAGCGCCTTTAGCGGGTTGATCGTCGCGCAATGGCCGAGGCCCTCGGCGACGTGGCTGCGCACGCGCGAACGCTTGACCGAAAGGGCAGCTAATAGGATCGAGCAGGCGCGCCGTGTGCGCATGCGGGCGAGAGCGTCGGCGGCGGAGCGGGGCAGCCCCCAGTACTCGGTCTCGCTTTTGAGCAGCGCCTCGAGCGCCGCGTAGGCCGGCTCGTGGTTCGGGAATCGACCGAGAGCCGTCGCCGCCCGCACCCGACTCAAGAGCTGCGATCCGCGTTGCAGCTGGATCACGAGCTCCGGCGCGCCCTTCTTCACGGTCAGCTTCATCAACAGATCGCCCCGCGGGTCGAGCTCGACGAGGGTCGGCGCGCCCGACGCGGGAATCCGCAGCACCTCGTGCTTGCGACGGAGCGTGACCATCTGGATCGTGCGCCTGCCCTTGGCGTCGGTCAGCACCAGCGGCGCGCGCATCGTGAAGGCCGCTTCCTTCTGCGTCTGCTCGACGGTAGCGACGACCAGCTTGTCCGTCGCTTCGTACGTCCACGAGAAGCGGACGATCGGGTGGCCGTCGCGGCGTAGCCACTGATCGAAGAAGGGCTCGAGGTTGCGTCCGCTCACCTCTTCGAACGCTTTGCGCAGATCGCTGCTCTCCACGTTCTTGAAGGCGTGGCGCGTCAGGTAGAGCTTGATTCCCGCGAAGAACGTGCTATCGCCGAGCTCGCGGCGCAGCATGTGTAGTACCGCCGCGCCTTTGGCGTAGGTGTGCGAACCAAAACGCTCCCAGGTTCCCTTGTAGCGCTTGGAGACGATTGGCTGTCCCGGCGGATCCTCCCAATACCACGCCAGGGTGCGGTAGCGGCGAAAGTCGAACTCGTTCGCCCCGTACTTCGCCTCGTGGTAGAGCTGGGAGAAGTAGGTCGCGAAGCTCTCGTTGAGCCAGATGTGGCTCCAGTCGCGGCAGGTGACGAGATCGCCGAACCACTGGTGCGCCAGCTCATGGGCGACCAGGCCGTCCGAGCGAATGTCCTGCTCTAGCCGCTCGTCGTGGAGGGCGTCGCGGGTCAGCGTCGTCAGCGACGTGTTCTCCATCCCGCCATGCATGTAGCGCGGCACGGTGACCTGCCCGTATCGACCCCAGGGATAGCGCACGCCCGTGAGCTTGCTGAAGAGCTGCATCATGAAGGCGGTGTTGCGAAACGAGAGCGGCGCCAGCGACTTGTCCTGCGGCGCGACGTAGCTCGTGATCGGAATCCCGTCCCAGCTCTGGGTGTACTCGGCGAACTCGCCGATCACGAGGGAGACGAGATAGTTCGAGTGGGGTTTCATCAACTTGAAGTGAAAGGTCCGCGTCGTGCCGTTGTCCTTCGTCGGTTGCGGCTCGCCGTTGGAGAGGGCGCGCAATGGCTTGGGCACTGTGACCAAGAGCTCGCTGGTGAAGCGCATGTTGGGGAAATCCCAGGCGGGGTACCAGAAGCGGTTGGTGTGCGTCTCGCCTTGCGAGAAGACCGAGACGGGCCGCTTCGGGTGATCCTTGTCGGGGAGCACAAAGTAGAGCCCGACCCGCGGCTTTCCGTGATAGTGCACCCGCACCTTCGCCGTCGCGCCGCTGCTCAACGGTTTGGCCAACGTCAGCGCGAGCGTCTCGCCGTGGTGCCGAAAGCGGGCGGGCTGCCCGTCGATCTCCGCCTTGTCGATCACCAACTCGGCGGCGTGGAGCTCGATCTCGTGAACCTCGACGGCGCGGGCGACGACGTCGAGGGTGACGTTGCCGCGGATCGTACCCGCCTTCGGCACGACGTCGAGCTCGATCCGCAGATGGCGGATGTCGACGAGGCGGTCTGGCGCGTAGTGCACGCGTCCTTTGGGCGCTGCGGAGACCTCGGAGCCGAGGGCGATCTCCGTCAGGGGGCGCTCACCCACGCGATTCCAATGGACGCTCGGCGCTGCGAGCGTCAGAAGGGCGATCGTGAGAGACGCGATGCAAAGTTGTCGCCATCCCGCGGCGCGCGGGCGGTATGTCGGACCAAGATGCGCGGACATGAGCCCCTCTCTGGTTGGCGTCTGTCGGGTTCAGGGGAAGGTTCGATCGAATGCGTGCTCGAGCCGGACGACGCCGTCGGGGTAGGGCGCGCGGAACGATCGGTAGACCGACTCGCCGTAGTTGTGACCGGCGGCGCTGCGGATCAC
>JAGQJP010000257.1 GCA_020430585.1 Myxococcales bacterium
CAATATGCAGGTCGTCGATCCCACAACCGTCAGCCCGTGCTGCGACACGATGCCCGACTACGAAATGAACGGCTATCCCACCGCGGGAGCCTTCGACGGCAGCGGAGTCGGCGGCAGCGTCAGCGGGCCCGCTCCCGTCTCGACGAGCACGGTTTCGGCGGGGAAGAACCTCGGCGCGACCCCCGGCGGGGCGCAAGACATCGGCCTCGTCCGTCGCTGGATCGAGGATGGGCTGGTGCCGACGGGGAACAATCTGACCGTCGAAGGTTTGCTCTCGGAACACGATCTGCCCATCGAAGGTCAGACCTGCGAGCAATTCCTCTGCGTCCACGGGGCCCTCGGGATGAGCCCGACCCTCGACGACGACGACGGAACGACCTTCGTCCAGATCGGCTTCATGTCCGGGCTGCGCACCGACACCTTCAAACGGCGCCCGCTGAACCTCGTCGTGGTCGTCGACGTCTCCGGCTCGATGGGCAGCGGTGACAAGATGGTGGCGACGCGCGAGGCCCTCAATCACCTCGTCGACCAGCTCGGCGAAGATGACCGCTTCGGGATCGTCAAGTTCAACAGCGAAGCCAGCGTCGTCCTCGAGTCGACGCCCGCGACGGACAAGGCGGCGCTCAAGGCGGCGATCGCCCAGCTCAACGCTGGCGGCTCGACCAACATCGAAGCGGGTCTGGTGATGGGGTACGAGATGGCCGCCAAATTCCTCGAAGAGAGCGGGCGCAACCATCGCGTGATGCTCTTCACCGACGCACAGCCGAACGTCGGCAACACCGAGCAGGGCGGTTTCATCGCGATCGCCAAGAAATACGCCGATCTGGGCATCGGCCTGAGCAGCTTCGGCGTCGGCATCGATTTTCAGCACGAGCTGATCCTCGGCATCTCGCAAATTCGCGGCGGGAACTACTTCTACCTGGAGAACGCGGACAAGATCCGCAAGGTCTTCGACGAAGACTTCGACTACCTGGTGACGCCGCTGGCCTACGACATGAAGGTCAGCCTCACGCCGGGAGCGAACTACGAAATCGTCGACGTCTACGGGATTCCGAACTGGTCCAAAGGGGAGCAGACGATCACTCTCGATGTGAAAACAGTCTTCCTCTCGCGGAACAAGGGCGCGATCATGCTGCGCCTGAAATACGTCGGGCCGCTCTATCTCTGACGTTCCGACGACTCGACCTCTGGCACCCCTCGTCGGCGCGGGTGCGCGATAGCAACGGGGCTATCGGCGTCCGCGCCGCGTTTTTTTCTCCCGATCGCGCCTCCTCCGACGAGCATCCGTGCCCCCCTCAACCTCGGTCGATCACCGCGTCAAAAAATTTTGATCGAAAGATCATCTTTTCGGGAATGAACCGCGAAGAGGGTCGGGTTCAGAACCATGAGCGCAATGACACGCCTCGCCGTTCGACAAACGGCCGGGTCGTTACCGCCACAGCGGTTCGGCCGATATGAACGTCGACGTGCAACGAACCTCTCCTCTCGTCTCGAGGGGCGGCGGGATTTCCTGCCGCCCCATTTTTTTGTCCAGCCCGCAGCTCCCGACATTCACACAGGATTAATCTTCCGCTCACATTTCGATTGGCAGCCTCCCGATCATTCGGTATGAAGCAGTCGAACTCGCACGCGAGCACACGACGGAGGCTACGATGAAAGGACTCTTTGGCCTGTTCGCCCAATCTCCCTGGAAACCGCTGAACCAGCACATGCAGAAGTCCTACGAGTGCGTCGGCCTGGTTCGCCCGATCACCGAGGCCTTCCTCGACGGCAAAACCGAAGAGGTCGAGCGTCTGTTCAAGACGGTCACCCGCGTCGAGCACGAAGCGGACCTGATCAAGGACCAGATCCGCGATCAGATGCCCAAGAGCCTCTTCATGTCCGTCGATCGCCGCGACTTTCTCGTGTTGCTCGCTTCCCAGGACGCGATCCCCGACCTGGTCGAGGACCTCGGGATGCTCTACATGATCCGCCCGCACACCAAGCTGCCCGACGAGCTGCGCTCCCCCTTCAACGATCTGCTCGATGCGACCCTGCGCGTCGTCGACTGGACCAAGAAGGTGCTCGAAGAGCTCGACACGCTGGTCGAGGCCTCGTTCTCGGGATCGCCGCGCGAACAGGCGCTCCAAGCGATCGACGAGGCGGGCAAGCTGGAGCACGAGGCGGACGTCGCCGCCTACCGCTTCGCCCGCATGCTCTATCAGCACGAAGAGCTGATGAGCCCGCTCGACATCATCATGCTCTCGAAGATCGAGCGCACGCTGAGCTCATTGGCCAACGCGGCCGAGCGCGTCTGCAAACAGCTGCGTCTGATCGTCGCCAAGTGAGAGTGTGATGGATCCGAGCATCTTACTAATCGTCGCGGGTTGCTTCGGCTTCTACATGGCGTTCCAGATCGGCGCCAACGACGTCGCCAACGCGATGGGTACGTCGGTCGGCTCGAAGGCGATCACGCTGAAGCAGGCGATCGTCCTGGCGGGGATCTTCGAGCTCGCGGGCGCGATCCTCGTCGGTGGGCACGTGACCAAGACCGTCGGAGCGGGGCTGATCGACATGAAGCAGTTCCTGCCCCGGCAATATCTGTACGGGATGATGAGCGCCCTGCTCTCGGCCGCTGTCTGGCTGAACATCGCGACCCACTTCGGCCTCCCCGTCTCGACGACGCACTCGATCGTCGGCGCGGTGTGGGGCTTTGGCCTCGTCGCTGCAGGCCCCAAAGCGATCGTCTGGGGCAAAGTCGGCCAGGTCATCGCCAGCTGGTTCGTCTCGCCCGTCTTCGGGGCGCTCTTCGCCTTTCTGATCTTCCGGGTGATCCACAAGCGAGTCTTTCAGTCGGACGAGCCGATCGAAGCGACGCGTCGCATCGCACCGTGGCTCGTCGCGCTGATCGGCTTCATCCTGACGTTGACGATGGTCTTCAAGGGGCTCAAGCACCTCAAGCTCGACCTCTCGATCGGCAGCGCCGTGGCGATCGGCCTCGGAATCTCGGTGCTCTCCTTCTTCGGCGCCGTCTTCTTCTTCAATCGCCACACCCTCGAGAGCGACGGCACCTCCCGCGGGAAGTTCAAGGCGGTCGAGGGGATGTTCCGCTATCTGCAGATCATCACCGCCTGCTTCATGGCCTTCGCCCACGGCGCCAACGACGTCGCCAACGCGATCGGCCCGCTCGCCTCGATCGATGCGATCGTCAAGGCTGGAGCCATCACGGGCAAGATGGACGTGGCACTCTGGATCTTGGTGCTCGGCGCGTTCGGGATCGTGATCGGTCTCTCGATCATGGGCTACAAGGTGATCAGCACCGTCGGCGAGAAGATCACCGACATGACGCCCACGCGAGGCTTCGCCGCCGAGTTCGGCGCCGCGACGACGGTTGTGGTATGCTCGAAGATGGGCCTGCCGATCTCGACCACCCACACCCTCGTCGGCGCGGTGATCGGCGTCGGGCTGGCCCGCGGGATGTCGGCGCTGAACATGAGCGTGATCAAGAAGGTTTGGGTCTCCTGGCTCGCCACGCTTCCGATCGCCGCCGCCCTGACGACGGGCTTCTACTACACGATGATCTGGCTCTTCTGAACCGAGGAACAGCGGTGGCCAAGCGAGGTTGGCTCGAGCGGACAGTCGGAGACTACCTGCCGCGCGGTTTGGCGCTCGGTGACCGAGAGCAGCTGCGCTTCCTGACGGGGGCGAGAGACCCCGTGCGCTACCTCGACACGCCGCGCTCGGCGCTGCCGTTGTGGCTTCCGTTTCAGCTCTTCGCGCTGGACTACGCCGAGGACATCGTCCTCGAGACCTCTCATCCGGCCTGGTCGATGCACGAGCTCGCCCGCGTCGAATACGGCGAGGAGAGCTTCTGGATCGCCAAGGACTCCGACGCCAACGGCGTTCAAACCGTCACCGCCGACCTCGAGGCGATCGAGAGCTGGCTGCCCGAGATCGCCGTGCCCCGCCGTCGCGACGAGCTGCGCGTCGACGATCGCTCGAGCGACACGCGCCTCGAGCTCTCGTTCCGCTATCGCAACGCCCTGGGCGAGGCGGTCGCCGTGGACTTCTCGTCGCCGCGCCCCCGACGGCTCGAACGCTGGCGCAACGGCTCGACCTTCGACCACTCGCAGCAGGCGGTCAGCGCGGTGATCGACATCTCGCGCAAGCAGATGACGGGGATCCGCGGCGACGTCAGCTACGACGGACGGTGTTATCCACTCCGCCGCGTCCTCGGCCTGGTGCCGGTCCGGGCGCTGCTCCATCAGACGCAGATCGGCTTCGTCCGCGCCTCGGCGCGGATCAGCCCCTGCACGACCGATGACGGTGGCGACGCGCTGCGGATCGAGCGTCCGATCGACGGAGAATCCTGGCCGACGAGGGGGAGGCAAGAGGCGCTGCTGAGCGTCGACGGACGTCGCACGACGCTCAGCTGGAGCAGCGGTCCCACGAGCTATGCCTACGAGTTCGTCGACGCCGAGCTCTGGCGCGTGCGGGCGTTCTGCGTGCCACCAATGGGGGCGGCTCCGAGCGCCGAGCTGCGCCTATCGGCGCCGCTACCGGACCTGCGGCGGCCCTTCGACGGCGTCGTGTCGCGCCGCTTTCTGCTGTTCGTCAATGGACTGTGCCACGGATATGGCCGAATGAGCGCAAAAGCGAGCGACGACGGCGCCGAGCTGGCGATCACCCCGATCGCGCCCCGTTGGTTTCAGGCGCGGCCGATGCAGAGCCGCCTCACCGTTCGGGGCGATCGGCTCGAGTTGCGCTGCGAGCGAACACCGTGCTGATTGCGCTCAGTCGTTGGACTCGGCCTCGTCGTGAGCCGCCTGCTCGAGCATCTCTTCGACCTCGGCGCGATGGTCGGGATCGAGGGTCGACGCCATCTCGCCGAAGGCACGCCGCGCCTCGTCCAGCGTCAGACGCTGATTTTGGAAATCGAGACAAATCAGACACATGCTTCACCACCTTCGTCGCCGCGCGTAGCTCGTCGCGCGGAACACACCGATTGTAGCACATCCGGGCGGAGACGGAAATTCGCCCGTCCCCTTTCCACGCCGCGGTGCACGGTCGCAGCGACCGAGGGGGGCTCAGAGCAGCCGTGAGAGAACCGAATCGATCGACGCCCCGAGCAGGCCCGCGACGGGAAGCGTGATCACCCAGGCGAGGAGAATTTGGCCGATCAC
This sequence comes from Myxococcales bacterium, assembly GCA_020430585.1. Taxonomy (GTDB): domain Bacteria; phylum Myxococcota_A; class UBA9042; order JAGQJP01; family JAGQJP01; genus JAGQJP01. Next base: position 5,163 of record JAGQJP010000257.1, read on the forward strand.
CGACCCGCGCGCCTGCCTCGTCGCCGCGCCGATACCGAACAACGCACCGACGCTGACGTGCGTGGTCGAAACGGGCAGACCGAGGCGCGAGGCGACAATGACGAGGACGCTGGTGACGAAGTTGGCGCTGAACCCCTGGCCCGCGTTCATCTCGGTGACGCGATACGCCATCGTCTCGGCCACGCGCTTGGCACTCCACCACCCGCCCAGGGCGATCCCCAGACCGACGGCGAGCAACGAAACCTCTCCACCGAGCGCTCCCCCTGCGACGAAGATCGCGGCGATCTTCGGGGTATCGTTGAGACCGCGGGCGAAGCTGACCAGCCCGGCGCTGAGGAAATGGAGCGTGTCGAGGAGCTTGCGCGCGTTGAAGCCGAGGAGCGTGCCGCGATAGCGCACGGCGGTTTCGTGCACGGCAGTGCCGCTGGCGATCGTCGGCAGGGCGATCGCGCGAAGGGCCGCCTCGCGCCCGGGATTGCCCGGCACCACCGCGACGATCTCGCGATCGAGGTAGATCGCCGTCTCCTGCTCGACCCGCCAGCGCAGACGCAGGAAGCGGAAGAGCCGATAGAGCAGCGCCGCCAGGACGATGGCGAGCAGCGGGCTGACGAGCAGCGGGACGACGAACGTCGCGAGCAGACGCGTGCCGTCGACCGTCGCCCCCTCCGAGAGGCCGGCACCGACCAGCGCGCCGAGCAGGGCGTGGGTCGTCGAGATCGGAAATCCGAGCCAAGTCGCCAAGAGCACCGTGGCGCCCGCCGCCAGCGCGACCGAGAGGGGAAAGGCCCTCTTCGCCACCGCTGCCGCCGACACGATCCCTTTGCCGGTGAAGGCTTTGAGCAGCGCTCCCGCCAGAAAGATCGCGCCGACCGAGCCGAGGGCCGTCGTGAGGGTCGCCCAGACGAGCGCCGAGCGGTAGCCCGTGGTCTGGCTCCCGATCAGCGTCGCCACGCCCTTGATGTTGTCATTCGATCCGTTGGCGTAGGCCAGCGTCAAGCCGACGCCGATGATCAATCCGAGCTCCATCGACACCCCCAGTATGTTCCTCGCGATTCGTTCCGCCGAGGCGATCGGTTACGCGCGGTCGCGCCGGCTGCGATCTCGGGACCCGCAGCCGCTACCGCGATGTCGGGATCTGAAGCGGCTTCGTCGATGGAGGTTTCTCGCGGCCGCTCGTCTTGCGCCGTGCCAGCGTCATCTTGGTCGTCTTGAACCCCAGCACCAGCCGGTTCTCGCCGTCGAAGCGGACGCTGAAGGTCGAGGTCTTGTGCTTGTGATTGACGGTGATCAGCTGCGCCTTGTAGATCGACCAGGCGCCGCCCTCGATGATCGAGCGTCGTTTTCCGGCGAGACGATACATGATGTAGATCGAGTTCTTCTGGAACACGATCGAGACCTCACCGCGCCGCGGCTTCTCTTCGTCGTTGACCCGCAACGAGACGACGCGCCATTCGCCGAAGATCCGCTCGGCGATCGTCGCCGCGACCGCACGGCGGGGGATCGCGAAAAGGGCCAGCGCGCA
>JAGQJP010000258.1 GCA_020430585.1 Myxococcales bacterium
CCCCACCCGTGCCGAGCGTGACGTCCGTTCCCCCGATCTCGGCGTTCAGAATCACCGCGCCGTTGTCGCTCAGCTGACCGACGATCTCCTGAAAGCTCGCGTTGGGGCCGAGCCCCGGATCGGCGATCACCTTGACCGGAGCCGGCAACGTGCCACCGCTCGCTCCTGTGTCCGCGCCTTGCATGTCCGCGACCGTCGTATCGGGTACCGTCGTCTCTCCGCCCACGGCATCGCCGGGCGCCGTATCGCCGGGCGCCGTATCGCCGGTCGTCGAATCGCCGGTCGTCGAATCGCCGGGCGTCGTGTCGCCCGCCGTCGTGTCGCCCGCCGTCGTGTCGCCCGCCGAGGTGTCCGGAGGCGTCGATCGATGCGACGAGCCGCAGCCCGTAGCGATGAAGAGAAAGAAAAAGAGCGCCGCAACGACGACACATCGAGACGATGACATAGGGTTGACCTCTCGTGATGGATTTGGAGCGAACGGACGACGCGCCGGTGATCTCACACGATTATCGGGAAAGTCGCCGGCCGACGCAAGCGGATTGCAACGGACGGTGCAGCTGGCGTCCCCACCGGGCCTGGCTGATCGCCTGCGGCCGGCCACGCGGCTGTTCGCGTCAAATCTCGGTGATCCGGCGCTGTTCCTGCGAAAGGCGAGCGGTCATCTGGCGCCGAAGCGTCGCTCATGGTACCGTATCGCTACGATTATCGGTCATGAACGGAGCGTCATGAAAGCAGTTCTCATCGCATCGTTGCTCGTCGTCACGGTTCTGTGGGCCGACTCGGCGCGGGCCAGGCGGCCGGAACCCTACCTGAGGAAGCACGGTTTCATCCCCGTGCCGCTCGGAGCCTCCGCCGTGAGCTTCGGAGTGGTCTATCCTGGTCCGCGCCTCTCGGGGATCTGCGGGATCGAGCTGCGCGCCAGCGCGCCGTTCCGCCTCCAAGAGCACTATACGCTGCTCGCCCTCCAGCTCGTCGTCAGTGACAGCACGGGGCGGAAGGTGCTGACCGCGCAGGGCCCGAATCTCACGTACACGCTCGCCTCGCATGGGACCTATCTGACGTCGGTCACGATTCGGATGAAGTCGAAGGGGACCATCCGCGACGCGATCCGCAAGGCGATGCGAGGCTCGAAAGAGGCCGAGCAGGTGCAGCTGATCGCTCTTCCCGTGCTCTGTAAGAAGTAATGCGCCGAGTCGAAATCTCCATGGACGCCGTCTTTCGAACCGATGCGCACGAGTCGGTCGAAGTCTGCCCGAGATGCGACCTCGAGCGGGGCAGGGGGGCGCAGAGGTGTGCCTGCGGCCACCGTTTCGACCGCATGACGCGGAGCTTCCTGACGCTGTCGTGGACACCCGCTGCGATCGACGTGCAGTTTCCCGCCGAGTGTCCCCACTGCGGCGCGCCGCCGACACGTACGGTGACGATCGATTGCGTTCAGCACGTCGGGCTGTCGAGCGGGTCGCTCGACGGAACCGCCCGGATCGTGCTCCGAGTCCCGGTCTGCAAGCGGATGTTGGCGCCGTTGTGGCTCTACTTTCTGCGTCTCGTCCTCGCCGCGGTCTTCATCGTCAGCCTGCCCCTGGTCGGCGTCGCACTGATGTCGGGTCATTCGCTCGCGATCGCCGTTCCCCTCGCCCTCGCCGTGGTCTACGGGGTGGCTCGCTATCATGCGCGCTGGATTCGCTTTTCCCGCTTCGACCACCGCCACTTCTGCTTCAAGATACGGCGAGACACGTACGCCCTCGCCCTCGCCGTGCTCAACCGAGGGAAGCTGATCTGAGGCGCTGGAGCAGGAGGACGCTGGAGAGGTCGCCAAAGAGCGCGGCGCCGTCCGAGTTTCGTCTGGAGCGACGGCTCCTCGTCACTGCGCTGCTACTCCGCGAGGCTCAGGGTGACGGGGACGTAGGCGTTGCGTCCGCCTATCGGCGGAGCGTTGAGCAGGGCATGCAGCGTCTTGAAGCTTGCGCCCTGATGAACCACAGAGGCGACGGCCAACAGCCGGGCGATGTGTCGCCAGGCTTGATCCGGATCGGCGGCGACGGTCAAGTAGAGTCGCGGGTTGCGCTTACGACAGGCGCTGATCTGCTCGTGCAACATGAGCAACGCCTCCTCGTCGCGCGCAGACTTCCGCGGGATGCTGCGCTTGAGTGTCCAGCGTCGAGGGCGCTCGACGATGCGCTTGGAGGTTTCGACGACGGTAGGGGACTTGCTCTTGCCGCTCGGGTCGAGCTTCGGTTGCACGCGGACCTTGCGCAAGTACTTGATTTCCTGGCTCTCTCGCTCTTCGGCGGCGAGCTCGATCGACGCGCGCCGCAGTGTGAGCGTCACCGACATGACCTTGGGCTCG
>JAGQJP010000019.1 GCA_020430585.1 Myxococcales bacterium
CGACACCGAGACCGAGCCGGAGCCACACCTCTTCTTCTTCCAATCTCGGCTACCATGAGCGTGAAAGCCGAGCCGCGACAGCAATCCGCGAGCGAAACGCCCGGGAAATCGGCGAGACGGGTGATCTCCCTCGTCGCGCGCGGGCTGACGCTGCTCTGGCTCGTTCTCGTCGGCTGGCTGGTCTGGAGAATGCCCGCACCCCGACCTCTCGAGGCGCGCGACGTCAACACGGCGGCGCTCGAGCCGCTGATGCGCCAGCTCGCCGATCGACGCTACCCGATTCAGCTCGACCGTGAGCGACGCTATCGTGGCCGACCCTACCTCGCGGACCGCTCGTTGCACCAATGGACTCGGCTCTTTCTCGAACGGGAAGCGCGGGTGCGAAAGCTCGATCTCAGCCTGCTCTGGCTCGCGTTCGATCGCGCCGTGCGCCAGCACCTGACGGGACGGCTCGATCAGCCGCTGCGTGCGACCGTCGCCCCCCTCGTGCCCCCAACCTCGTTCCGGTGACGGGCGCGATGGTCCCTCGAGGTGAAGCGCCACCCTGGCCCGCGCTGCGGATTTTGCTCTTCGTCGTCGTCTCGACCTGGTTTCTCTTCGAGGCGCTGGCGCACCCCTACCACCTCGGCGTCGCCAAGGACTGGTCGTTCTACTACCATCACGCCCACACGGCCTATCTCACGGTCCGCCAACACGGCGAGCTTCCTGTCTGGAATCCCTGGTTCTGCGGCGGGATTCCCGCCCTCGGAAATCTCCAGAGCCAGGCCGTCTCGCCGCTGATGCTACTCTTTCTGCTCCTCGGCGTCGGGCCCGGCACGAAGTTGGCGGCGCTGTTCTATTTCACGAGCGGCCTCGAAGGGACGTATCGCTACGCCCGACACCACGGCGCCGAGCCCGTGGGCGCGACGCTCGCCGCGCTGCTGTTCATCTTCTCGGGACGCTTCGCACAGCTCTTCGTCGATGGGCATCCCGTCTTCCTCTCGCTGGCCTGGACCCCCCTCGCCCTCTACTGGCTCGAGCGGAGCTTCGAGAGATGGCGCTTCACGTTGCTCGGCGGCGGGCTCGTTGCCTGGATCTTCTGCGACGGCGGGGTGATCGCGACGCCGATGATCGGCCTCTGCCTGGGCCTCGTGACCCTCGGAACCACGCTCTATCGTGCGTCGCGCCTGATCACAGCGGTCCCGAGTCCGAGCGTCGCGTCGATCCTTCGCCCCATCGGCGCGCTGGGGCTGATCGCCCTCGTCGCGGCGGCGCTGTCGGCGGTGCGCCTACTCCCGGTCGCCGAGAGCCTGATCGAGATGCCGCGCCAGTGGCTCGGCCACGAGAGCTACCCGATCGCCCGGATCTGGGCGATGCTCGCCGAGCCGCTGCGTCACGCGACCTACACCGCGCCCGGAACCAGCTACCTCGGCATCGCGGCGTTCGGCTTGCTGGTGCCCGGCCTCATCGCCCTGGATGGCGCCGTCTGGCGCGCGACGGTGCTGGCGTCCGTCTTTTTTCTGGTCTCGACGGGAGACGACGGGCCGCTACATCTCTGGAACGGGTTGCGAGCGCTCCCCGTCGTGGGAAACCTGCGCAGCCCGTTTCGCTTCACCTGGTTCGTGGCGCTCTTCGTCGCGCTCGGTGCGGGCCGCTCGCTTTCGCTGTTGTACGACGCGATCGGCAGCTGGCTGAAGCGCCTCGAGCAATACTCTCCTGGGCGCGCGTTGGTCTTGGGGCTTACATTCTCGCTCGTAGCGGGGCTCGTAGCCACGCCGACGCTGCTGCACAACCGCCAGCGTCTGCGCGGCCTCTTCCGCGTCGCCCTCAACCGCCCCTTCTCCCAACCGTTCCGCCAATCGGTGGGCAACATGTTCCACGCCCACGTCTTCGCCCGCATCGGCCTCGGCTCTCTCGCCTGCTACGAGGATCAGCCGTTCTTTGTCTCGTCGGCGCTCCGCGGCGATCGCGAACACGAGGAGTTTCTGCAGCCGACGACGGCGGGACGTGTGCGTCGCGTCTCCTGGAGCCCGCACCGAATCGTGCTCGATGTCGAGCTCGTCCGGCCGGCGGTGTTGATCGTCAACCAGAACGCCCATCGCGGGTGGCAGAGCCCGCAGGGGCCCGTGATCCGCGACGCCGGTCGCGTGGCGCTCGCCCTGGAGGCGGGTCGACGGCGCGTCGAGCTGCGCTTCCGCGACCCTCTCGTTGCGCTCGGTCGCTGGCTCAGCCTCTTCTCCCTCGCGGGATTCGCGGTCGCCTGCGCCACGGCGTTTCGGCGCCGCGCCCCGACGGGCGACGCGAGCGAGCCCCTCGGTTCCGCGCGCGAGGAGCCGGGCGGGCTCGCGTAATACGGGCTCTGATCTCGGTGACCGCGTCGAGCGCTCTCAGTGACCCGGTCGAGGGGGCGTGATGCGGGCGAGAATTCGTCCCGAGACGTCGTTCCAGAGGGGGATCACGAGTAGCCACCAGCAGGCGATCCAGAGCGGTACCCCCGCGAGCCAGCCGAGATGGTAGGCGTGCAGCCCGCCGACCTGGATGTAGAGGATCTCGATCGCCGGCCCGCCCACGGCGAAGAGGGCCAGGAGCTTGAGATCGTAGCGCGAGGGGCGGACCAGCGCGACATAGAGCGCCAGCGCTGCGACGAAGGGGAGCCAGGAGAGCCAGGGATCGAGAAAATAGCGGTAGATCATCTGTCGGGTCAGGGCGACGAGCGCGAGGAACAGCGCGATGCGCAACCAGCCGTTGCGCCAGATGCGCCGACCGAGATGGATCTCGTCGCGCACCGTCACGGGCGGATCGAGACGGCGATAGCGGAACAGCGTGACGAGAAAGCGCAGGATCATCCCCCAAAAGAGGAGCATCCAGAGGGGGATCGTCGAGACGCTCGGAAAATAGTGGGGCACCGTGTAGTCATAGATTCGGTGGTTCACCACCGAGTTCCAGTCGTTGAAACCGCCGAGCAGCGTACAGCCCAGAAAAAATAGCGCCTCGTGACCGAGGGGTAGCGCGCGCTCAGCGAGGGGGAGCCGTGCGAAGAGCCCGAAGCGCAGGGCGATCACCGCGGGAACGGCGAGCGACATCAACAAGAGCCGCTGGCTGAAGAAGCAGATCAACACGCTGACCACCGCTATCACCGCGGCGTCGAGGGCGAATGCGCGGTCTCCAACGAGTGGCGGCGTACGGCCCAACGTCTGCGCACCAACGCGACGGCCGGCGCCGACCGGCGAAAGATCGGCGTCTCGTGCGGTGGCGCGCGTCGGCGAGTCCACGGCATCTCGCGCCGTGGCGCAGCTCAGCGCCACCACCTGCAACTCGGGACGATCGATCTCACGTTGAAGCGCCATCTCGCACCTCCTCGCCTCAGCCGCGGCCCCGACTGAGGAAGTCGCGCACCTCGCCGAGCATCGCGAGGGGATGTCGCAGCCCGTGTACGTAGGCATCGGTCGAGTAGTTCTGCGCCCAATTGCAGTTCGCACCGCACTGATTCGCCGCTGGTCCGTGGAAGCGATGGGGGCTGACCAGGGTGCTGGCGTAGTCGTACAGCGCGTCGACGTCGTCGAAGTCGAGAACGTTGATCCGACGCGGCGAGACGTTCATGCTCGCCTTGCAGGGCCAGACGAGAGAGCCGTCGAAGTCGATGTGGGGCTTGATCGTGTTGCGACAGCTCAGGGGCTCACCCTTGAGCAGGCGCTCGTTCATGCGCAGCGAGCCGATGATCGGGTAGCCCGCCCGCTTGCGCTCGAGGATCGTGCCGACCAGATCGGCATACTCCGGGTCGGCGTGGAGCTTGCGGTCGACGGCGGGGCCGATGTTGACGGGCACGGGGCAGAACCAGATCCCCAGGTCATTCGCCAGGTCGAGCACGGCGCGCGCTTCGGCGACCCTCCCGGGCTGGATCACGCAGTTGACCATCAGCTTGACGCGCATCTCGTCGCGCAGCTCGCGCAGGAGCAACAGGTTGCGCAGCACCTCGTGGGGTTTGCGGTAGACCCACATGTCCGAGAGCATCCTCAGGTCGAGGCCGTCGAGGCTGACGATCACGATGTCGGTCTGGGCCAACCAGCTCGTCCATTCGGGCTTTCTCAGATTGCGGGCGATCAGGCTGCCATTGGTGTTGATGATGATCGGATAGTAGCTCATCCGATGCGCCGCCGCCGTCCACTCGGGGAGATCCTTGCGCACCGTCGGCTCGCCACCGGCGAAGTAGAGCGAGGGCGTGCGCGTGCGCATGATGCGCAGGAGCTCGATCCCCTGCTCGGTGGTCAACGCTCCGTCGTTCGGCAGGTCCGGGTACTTGTGACCCTGATGATCGTCGCAGTAGGTACAGGCGAAGTTGCAGATGCGCGATGTCGTCCAGATGAAATAGAGCGGCCGCAAATCTTCCCGACCCTGGCCGTCGAGGGCGCGGTTCTCGATGTAGTTGCGCAACGTCGTCGCATAGGCTGCGCCGCGGCGCTTGAGCGCGTCGAGGACGCCCTCGGGCGGTGCGAGCGTTGGGCGCAGCTCGGCGGCCAGTTGCTTGGCCTCGTCGAGCAAACGCGGCCAGTCGGGATGACCCGCCTTGGGGCGGTAGAGACGGAACTCGGGTAGCATGCGCGGCGCCTCACTACGATAGTCGTCGATCGGTTCGCGGCGCTTGGACGCGCTCAAGGTCAAAAGCGGTTCCATCTCACACCTCACGGCCTACGCGGCACTGGGTATTCGACGCCAGCTCTCGGTGTCGTTCGATTCTGGCGTCAGCCCCGATCTTTTCGGTGACCTGAGTTCAGTGAAACACAGTCACATCGAAATTGCAACGACATTTCGCGCGACCGGCCTCCTTTCGCGCGGTTGTCGGCGCAGTTGAAAAAAAGGCCTCCAATCGGTATGGTCGATCCGGACAATCAGAGGAGATCGAGCGATGAGCCTGTTCGACACCAATGTTCTGCTGCGACGCCGCGACGCCCTCGCCGCGGCCTGGCGTGACGAGCCCGCGATCGTGCTCGTCCACGCTGGCGAGCCGATTTCGATACCCGGCGGACAAGACCAGACCTACGACTTCGTCCCCCACCCCGAATACTATTGGCTGACGGGAAGCGATCGTTGGGGTGGCGTGCTCGCCTTCGAGCGGGAGAGCGGCTTCCTCCACTTCGTGCGCCCGGTCGACAGCGCCGAGCGACTCTGGGAGGGCGAACCCGACGTCCCCGAAGGGCGCGATCGAGGTGAGCTCGAGAACTGGCTCGCCGAACGCGGCGACCGCGACGTCGCCTGGCTCGGTCAGCCGCCGACGAGTGGAGGCCCGCGTCGAGAGCTCGAACGGCGACTGCGGAACAAGCTCGACAGCGTGCGACGACCCAAAGATGCCGCTGAAATCGAGCATCTTTGCGGCGCCGTACGGGCGACGGTCGCCGGCCACGCCAAGGCGCGCGAGATGATCCGCCCGGGGGTGACGGAGCGGGCGGTTCAGATCGAGCTCGAAGCGGAGATGTTCCGCCACGGCGCGACGGGTACGGGATACGGCTCGATCGTCGGCGCGGGCACGCGAGCCGCCGTCTTGCACTCGACACCCGGAGCGCGTGTGATCGCCCCGGGCGAGCTCGTGCTCGTCGACGCGGGAGCCCAGATCCGCGGATACACCGCCGACGTGACGCGGACCTACCCCGCGGGCGAGCGCTTCGACGCCGAACAGCAAGCGATCTACGACGTCGTGCTCGCCGCCGAGCTCGCCGGAATCGAGGCCTGCCGTGCCGGAACGGAGTGGCACGATGTCCACCGCCGGAGCGCGGAGGTGCTCGCCGCGGGACTCGTCGACCTCGGGGTTCTACGGGGCTCGGTCGACGGGCTGCTGGAATCGGGAGCGATCGCCCTCTTCTTCCCACACGGGATCGGCCACATGGTGGGGCTCGGTGTGCGCGATGTAGGGGGACGACTCGCCGGTCGCCCCGAGGGTCGGCGCTGTTGCGGCGCCCGCGTGCGCGTCGACCTTCCCCTCGAGGAGGGCTTCTTGATGACGATCGAGCCCGGTCTCTACTTCGTCCCGGCGCTGCTCGACGACCCGATGAACCGACGGACCTACGCCGACGCCGTCGCCTGGGATGCCCTGGAGCGCTGGATTCCCGTCGGCGGCGTGCGAATCGAGGACAACATCCTGGTCACCGCCGAGGGTCCACGAAACCTCACGAGCGAGATCTCCAAGTAGCGCGCCCCCGAACCGAGGCTAGTTCTCGCAGTTGCCCGCGTTGCAGACACCAGAAAGGCAATCGAATCCGTAGGTGCAGAGCTTCGGCGTGCCGCAACGGGGGCAAGGAGCGACGATCGTCTGCCCACCGTTGACGGTGCCGCCAGTCGCGGCGATGTGGCGCTCCCAGGTGAAATCCTCGTAGCGCCGACCGGAGCCCTGCAGTTGCAGCGAGGTGCCGTTGGGCGTATTGCCCGACTCGCGAACGGGCAGATCGACCGAGGTCATCCCCTGTGCCGGGCCGGTCTGGGCGTCGACGACCCCCTCCCAGGAGAGGAACTGCACGACGACGCCGCTCGGGTCGACGAGGGCGACGCCCGCGGGACCGCTGTTGATCAGCCCCGCGATCGGAACCCAGAGGAAACCGATTCCACTCGTCGTCGTCGAGAGCGATTCGGTCAGAGCGACGGTATCGACCACGCCTCCCGCCGAGTTGTAGTGGATGATGCTCCAACCCGAGAGCGACGCCCCCGATGGGCCGGCGATCTCGACACCCTCGGCGTCGTCACCACCCGCGTCGTCATAGTGGATCTCGTTGAACCAGGGCTTGGGTCCGCCGCAATCGGTATCGCTCTCGCCGCCGTTGGGTACGCCATCCCCGCAGGTCGCCGCCGCTACGCTCACCGTCACCTCGTCGCTGGCGCCGTTTCCGTTGCTGTCGACGATCGTCACCACGTAGGTCGTGGTCACGAGGGGTGAAACGGTCGGTTGGCAGCTCGTGCTCAGCGCCGCCCCGTCCGATTTTCGGGTGAAGACGCAGCTGATGCTCCCCTCGTTGCCCGTGGGCACCGCGATCAGCGTGGCCGATTGGCCCTCGATGAGCCCGACGTCCGCGCCGAGATCGACGCTCAGGATCGAGACGGTCACCTCGTCGGTCACCGTCGTATTCGCGCCGTCGGTGACGCTGACGACGTAGGTCGTCGTCGCCACCAGCGCCGTGAAGTCGTAGCTGCAACTCGTCGAGAGGACCGTCGTCTCACCTTTGATGCTCCAGCTGCAGCTCGCACTCGGCACCCCTCCCTGGACCGTCGCCGTCAGTGTACCCGACGCGCCGCTCTCTTCGAAGCGGTCCGGCCCTGCGTCGACCTGAAGCGGCGCCACCGAATCGGACGCCACGTCGTCATCCGAGTCCGAGCCGACAACGAGATCGGACTCTCCATCGTCGCCGAGATCCGAGGCCGTGTCGTTTCCATCGACGAGCTCGGCGTCGTCGAGGCCCTCGGCGCCGTCGAGATCGGTGGCGTCGTCCTGATCGGCGGCGACGAGATCGTCGAGGTCTCCGCTCAGCTCACCATCCCCCGGCTGATCGGTCGTCTCGAGATCCGAAGGCAGCTCGAGGTCGTCACCGTCGGCCGACAACAGGGCGTCGCCCTGATCGGCGACGACATCGGCGGTGTCGGGAATGGCGAGATCGAGTGCATCGTCGGGTGGGGCGACGTCCCCGTCGTCGTCGGACAGCCCATCGCCGCCATTGCTGTCGAACGGTCCGGCGTCCTCGCTGTCCGCGCCGTTGTCGACGTCGACGTTGCTGTCGAACGGATTGGACGTGTCGTTCGCCGTCGACACGTCGCCACAGCCCGGTTGCGACGGATTGCAGGCGACATCGCCCGCCGAGGCGTCCATCACGGACTTGGTCGCGAGTCCGCCGCAGCCCGCGACGAGTAACAGAAGAAATGCGCCCACCATGACTCGCGACATCACCCCCTCCCATGTCTGACAGAAGTTTTCACATTGTATGCCGTTGTGAGGGTCGATCGCAACCCTGAGAGGGACGAGCAGGCTGCGGCTAGGAGTTGTCTGACGCGGTGCTTCGATTCCAGAGATGAAACACGGCGTAGGCCCGAAACGGCCGCCAGGGCTGGGCGCGCTCGTCCGCTTCGCGTGTCTTGACGACGCCCAGCGCTCTCCGCAGCACGAGATCGCCGGCGGGAAATGCATCGGGCCAAGCGAATACGCGCATCGCGATATAGTGCGCCGTCCAGGGCCCGATCCCCGGTATGTGCTGAAGCGAGGCGACCGCGCGCTCTGGATCGAGGGGAAGGGAGAGGGAGAGGTCGCCACGGGCGACGGCCTGCGCCAAGCCGACAATCGTCTCGGCTCGCTTCGAGGGGAGACCGATCGCGCGAATCTGCTGCGCCGAGAGGGCGGCGATCTCGTCTGCGACGGGAAACAGGCGGGTGCATCCCTCAATCGGCGCACTGGATGGGCGCCCAAAGCGCTCGACGAGACGTCCAGCGAGTGTCGTCGCCCCTCGAACCGAGATTTGCTGCCCCAACACCGCGCGCACAGCGACCTCGAAGCCGTCGAAGGCGCCGGGAATTCGCAGGCCGGGGTGGGCGGAGACCGAGGCGCGAAGACGCGAATCGCCACCGAGGTGGTCGGCGATCGCCGCGGGGCGGGCGTCGAGATCGAACAGCGCGCGCAGGCCGGCGACGATCGGCATCAACCGCGGCGCGAGCGAGAGAGAGACGCGCGCCTCGAGCGCGTCGCGATTCAACGCGGGCCGCACCACGAGCCAACCATCGACGTCGGCGAGCCGTACGCTGCGTCGATATTCTCCCGGGCTCACCGCTTCGACCCCCGGGATGGCGCGCGCCTCGAGAAAGGTCAGCAGGCGCTCCCACTCGTAGGGCGGGCGGAAATCGAGGCGCAACCGCAGCCCCTCGCCCGACGAAGGTGGCAGCTGAGCGCGGCGCACCTCGGAGGGCGGGCGGCCGAAACGGGCCCGAAACAAGGCGTTGAAGCGACGAACGCTGGAAAAGCCGGCGGCGAAGGCGAGGTCGGCGAGGGGCATCGTCGTGTCGTGGAGCAGTTGCTTGGCCAGCGCGAGTCGGCGCGTCTGAGCGTAGGCGATCGGCGTGACGCCGAGCTCCGCCTCGACGGTTCGACGCAGATGGCGCGCGCTCACGCCGAGGCGCGTGGCGAGATCGTCGAGGGAGTGGTCGTTGAGGAACCCCGCCGCGATCATCGACGCGGCAACCTGCACCAGACGCGAGCGAGCATCGACGCTCGCCGCTCCTGGGGCGACCTCCGGGCGGCAGCGAAAACAGGCTCGAAATCCCTCGTGTTCCGCCTCGGCCGCGGTGCCGAAGAAGCGGCAGCGCTCCTTTGCGGGCAGGCGAGCGGGACAGATCGGACGGCAGTAGACTCCCGTCGTCTCGACCCCGACGAAGAAGAGTCCGTCGAATCGCGCATCGCGGGCGCGAAGCGCGGCGTAACAGCGGTCGGCCTCGAGCCTCATACGCGGGCCTCGTCCGCCGCGGTCGATCGGGCACGAGCGATGAAGCGAGATTCGTGATCGAGCAACCAGCTCTTCGCAGCGAGGCCTCCGCCATACCCCGTGAGGGAGCCATCCGAACCGATCACGCGGTGACAGGGCACGACGATCGAGATCGGATTGCGGCCGTTTGCCGCGCCGACCGCGCGGACGGCCTTCGCCTTGCCGATCGTCTCGGCGAGCCAGCGGTACGAACGCGTCTCGCCGTAGGGAATGCTCTCGAGCGCCGTCCAAACGCGGCGCTGAAACGGCGTGCCCTCCGTTGCCAGGGGCAGCGTAAACCGAGTCCGGCGGCCGTGAAAATACTCGTCGAGCTCACGCGTCGCCTGCGCGAGGATCTCCGACTCACCAACGGCGCGAGCGCTGCCGCGGAGCGGAGGCCAGCGGTGTCCTGGCAAGAACACCCCGACCAGGGCGCTCTCCGACGCGACCAGCAGCAGCTCGCCAAGGGGCGAAGAAAAATTCGTCTCGTACACTCTCTCCATCGGCGTCTCTCCTTGACCGTGCAGCCCGCTCGGGCGCTCTCTCGAACTGAAATGGAGCATATCGCATCCTCGATCCCCTGTCTGGCCGTTTTCGGACATCGAGGCGATTTGGCGTCAGTCCCATCGACTGAGGCCCGCGCGACGTACGATCCAATAGATCAACAGACCGACGACGATCGTCGCGACGCCGAAGAGCGACTCGAGGGGCCGCTCGTAGAACGAGTGAACGATCATCCAACCGGAGAAGGCCGCGAACAGAGCGGGTGTCAGCGGGTAACCCCAGGTCCGATACGGTCGAGCGAGCTCGGGCGCCCGGCGCCGCCAGACGATCACCCCGACCACCGTCAGGCCGGCAGAGAGCGAGAGGGTGAAGCCAATGTACAGCAACAGCTCACCGAAGCTCGCCGTCACGATCATCAGCGTCGCGAGGAGCGCCTGCAGAGCGATCGAGAGTCGCGGCCCACCCTGCTCGGTCCTGCGCCGCAGAAAGCGGAGGGCCCGATAGTCGTCACCCATCGCCTCGTAGACCCGCGGGCCGACCATCACCATCGCGCTGACCGATGAGATCAACGCGAGGGCGATCAGCGAGGAGAGGATGCGCCCCGCCTCATCACCAAAGATCGCCACCGCCGCGACGTGCCCCACTTCGACGGTGCCGCGCAGCTGTGGGCGCGTCGTGCCAACGAGGAAGACCGCGTTGAGCCCGAGGTAGAGTAGCGTCACGATCGCCGTCCCGGCGACCAGCGCCAGCGGGAGGTTGCGCTTTGGCTCGTGAACCTCGCCCGCCAGGTACGCGGCTCCGTTCCAGCCGCTGTAGGCGAAACCGACGAGGATCAGCCCGACCGCGAAGGGGGGCTGAAGAATTTCACCGAACGGGATCGACAGGCTGTCCGTCGCGGGCGGCGCGACGACGAACAGCGCGCCGACGACGAAGGCGACGATCAAGAGCACCTTGGCGGCGGCGAAGACGTTCTGGACGCTCGCTCCGAGGGTCACCCGAGCGGCGTGGAGCAGCGAGAGCATCAAAACGAGGGCGATCGCCGTCCCCTTCGGTGGTAGCGCCGGCCACAGCGCGTGGACGTAGGCGGCAAAACCGAGGGCGGAAGCGGCGATCGGCGCGGAGAATCCGACGACGAGCGAGATCCAGCCGGCGACGAAACCGACGGCGGGGTGGTAGACCTCGCCCAGCAGCCGATACTCGCCGCCGTTTCGGGGAATGCAGGCGGCGAGCTCGGCGTAGCTCAAGGCGCCGAAGAGCGCCACGACGCCGCCGATGAGCCAGGCGAGCAGGATCCCGCCCGTCGAGGAAATACCTCCGACGAGCAGCCCCGTCGTCGTGAAGGCGCCGCTGCCGATCATACTGGCGATGACGACGAGGGTCGCCGTCACACCGCCCAGTCGCCGCGGCAACCCGCTCTCGGTTCCTCGCTCTCCCGCGATCGCTCCGGGCTGCGCCACTGGTCGAGTTTCTCTCATCGCTCGAAGCATACCGGATCGAGGCGGCTCGTGCTGCTCGGTTGTGCGGCGAGCCGCGTGCGTCATCGGCCCGCCGAGTTGGAGAGCCCGCGCCCCGCCACGGCAGCTCGCTGAGGAGCGGGTCGGCGTGCTCGAGCTTTCGCCGCCGCGGGTGACGTTGTATGCTCGGGTCCGAGTCGACGACCACGGAGACCACCGCGATGCGGGACCAGGGCGAGGACGACGATCTGCTGCAACAGCAGAT
The DNA here is from genome assembly GCA_020430585.1 of Myxococcales bacterium. GTDB lineage: Bacteria > Myxococcota_A > UBA9042 > JAGQJP01 > JAGQJP01 > JAGQJP01. The sequence continues at coordinate 11,682 of JAGQJP010000019.1, forward strand.
CGCCTATTATCGGGCGCGGGCCGCCGAGTACCACGAATGGCACGAACGCCGCGGACGCTACGACATGGGAACCGAGCACACCGAGCGCTGGATCGGCGAGGTCGATCGCGTCGCCGAGGCGCTCGAACAGTTGGAGCCATTCGGCCGCGTCGTCGAGCTCGCGGCAGGCACGGGATGGTGGAGTGAGCGCCTCGCCCGACGCGCTGCGGGCCTGCTCGTCGTCGACGCTGCCCCCGAGACGCTGGCCCTCAACCGGCTACGCTGCGAGCCGATCGCCAGCGCCCGCGGGATCTCCTACCGCCAGCAGCTGGCGGACCTCTTCGACTGGCGCCCGGATCAGACGTTCGATCTCGTGTTCTTCAGCTTCTGGCTCTCCCATGTCCCCGCGACCCGCGAGAACGCCTTCTGGGAGCTGGTGAACGCGCTGCTGGCACCCCGCGGACGCTTCTTCTTCATCGACTCCGCGCGCTCACCCGAATCGATCCCCGCCGACCACCGACTCCCCGAGGGACCGAGCGACCTCGCCCTGCGCCGCCTGAACGACGGGACGGCCTACCGCGTGATCAAGCGCTTCTTCGACCCGCTCGCCCTCGAAGCGGAGCTCGGGGAACGCGGCTTCCACGCTCGGGTACGCTCGAGCGGTGAGCTCTTCATCTACGGCGAGGGGTCGCCGCGCTAGTTCCCTTCGAGCGAATTTTCCCGAACGCTCCGTCTGGAGCGGTGCCCCTCGATCGACGCGCGTTCGATGTTCTCGACAGCTGACACGCGCTGCTGGCCGTCGATCCGGCGTTTCGCGCTATCCAGAGCCCACGCCGTGTGGTATACTGAAGGTCAAGCAGACAATCTTGTAAGCATCTGAATGTTCACGACTTTCGCGTGAGCAGGGAGGGATCGTGAGCCGACACATCGCGCTCATCCTGGCGCTGGTGCTCCTGGTTGGATGCGGCAGCTCGTCGAAGCGCTCGAGCGACTTCAGCCAGAGCGGCGACGACACCGCCGTCAACACCGATCAGGTGGGCCCCTCCGACTCGACGGGCGGGGCCGAGACGACAAGCGACTCCGAACCCGCGCCCGACGGGGATCTCAACGGGACCGAAGATCTCACCGTGCCAGGCGACGGTCTCGTCCAAAGCGATCAGCTCGACCTCGACGATGACGCGCTCGAGATCGAAGAGGACGTCCCGCTCGTCTTTCCCGACAGCGTCAGCCCGATCCCCGGCTGCGTCACCTCGTGCGGCGGCACATCGTGCGGAGCGGGCATCTGTTACGTCTGCGTGGCAAACGACCAGTGTGTCGACGTGACCCCGAGCCTCTGGGACATCGGTCTGTGGAACCAAGCCGTCTGGGGACCCTAGGGCCGCGAGAGCAGTGAGGAGCGTATGAGAATCCAAATCGTAATCGACCCAAGCCGCGTACGCCGCCTCGGGCGACGACTTCGAACACCGAGGGGCGTCGTGCTGCTGGCGACGTTGCTGCTGCTCGGTAGCGCCGGAATCGCGGTGGCGATCAACGAGAAGCCGCTCTACAGCTTCTCGCCGGGTACGATCATCTCGGCGTCGCAGGTGAACGCCAACTTCGCCGCGCTCTACAAGCTGATCTACGGCATCGAGCAGGACCTGCAAAACGGCGTGTTCAAAGGCCCCAAGGGCGATCCTGGCGCGCCGGGAGACAAGGGCGGGATCGGTGACAAGGGCGGCCCTGGCCAGACCGGGCCGACGGGCGACAAGGGCGATCCGGGACCGCAGGGGGACAAGGGCGTCCAGGGCGATCGCGGTCCGAACGCCCTCGAGCCGTTGCTCGTCACCGAGACCTGCGCGAAAGGCGATGCGAGTTGCTGCTCGGGCCGTGGTGGGATGATCGTCACCTCGGGCGTGGACCAAAACCGCGACAAGAAACTCGACATCGGCGAGATCGACGCGATCCGCCAGATCTGCAACGGCGGCGACGGCACCAAAGGGCCGAAGGGCTTGAGCGGGCAGAACGGCTTCGGCACCAGCTTCTCGTCGGTGACCTGCAGCAGCGAGACCGCGGCAAACACCGACTCGACGTCGGACAACGGCACGCCTTGTGTCCAGAACGGGTACGACATCTGCGTGTTGCTGACGATGAAGATGGACCTCGGCGCGACCTGCAGCCTGACCCGGGATCCGACCTCGGGCTCCTGGACGCTCTTGGCGACGAACTGGGGTAACGCGACCAACAGCCGCGCGTCCTGCACGATGCGCTGCTACAAGTTCAACTGAGGAGGCGGGCGATGAAGATTAGGATTGTGCTCGATCGCACCACGATCGCTGCAGCCCTGCGGCGTTTCGCCTCCCCTCGGGCGATCGCCGCGCTCGGCATTCTGTCGCTCCTCGTCGTCGGCAGCTTCGCCTTCGCCGTCAACAGCACAGCGGCGCATCTCTTCGTTCCCGATACGATCATCTCCTCCCAGCAGATGAACAAGAACTTCGGCGACCTCTTCGCCGCGCTCTACGCCATCGAGACCCAGGTTCAGGCGGGCGCTCTGCTCGGCGAAAAGGGCGACCCCGGTCCCAAGGGGAAGCCGGGTCCCAAAGGAGACCCGGGCAACGCTGGCCCGCAGGGCGACAAGGGGCAAAAAGGCGACCCGGGGAGCAAGGGGCCGCAGGGCGACAAGGGGCCACAAGGAAACGTGGGCAGCACGCGCAGTCTGATCGCCACCGAGAATTGCGTGCCGGGGGATGCCACCTGCTGCGCGGGACTCGGCGGAATCAAGCTCTACAGCGGCATCGATACCAACGGCGATGGCGTGCTGCAGGTGAGCGAGCGGAAGAATCCATCGAACACACGAGAGATCTGCAACGGCAGCAACGGCAACACCGGAACCCGCGGGCCAACAGGCCCCAACGGCTGGACGGGGATCGCCGCGCGCGGCTCCTGCCAGGTCACCACCGACGCCTTCCCCTCACCCAGCGGCGCTTCGGGCAACCAGAAGAGCTGTCCCGTGGCGAACATGAGCGTCTGCTTCCTGACCCGGGTACGGCTGCAGTTTGGCGGTAGCTGCACCTTCACCAAGAGCGGTACGACCTTCACGCTGGTGGCACAAAATGCCAGCGTTTTTCCCGGCAGTCTCGCCGAGTGCGAGATGAGCTGCGTGCGCTTCAACTA
>JAGQJP010000259.1 GCA_020430585.1 Myxococcales bacterium
CTTCTGACAGCGATCGCCTGCGACCAACCGCTCTGGACGGCTAGCGGAGAAGACGGAGCGACGCAACCGAAGGACGGATACAGCGATACCTCGCAACCCGTCGACACGGGGAGCGGCGACGTGACAATGACCGACGGCGAGGCGAACGAGATCGTCGACGACGCCGTCGGACTGGACGACGGGACGGGCGACGACGTCGGCCAAGGCGACGACGTCGGCCAAGGCGACGACGTCGGCCAAGGCGACGACAGCGACTCGCAGTCACAGGTCGACAGCGACGGTGGAACCAAAGACGTCGCCGTCGATCCCATCGCCTGCAACGGCTCGCCGCTCCTCTGCTCGCGACGCTTCGACCAGGTGGTCTATCCGACGACGCACAACGCGATGTCGAACAAAGAGGATGGCTGGGTCGCGCCAAACCAGACCTTCAACATCGGGCACCAGCTGGACGATGGGATCCGTGCGCTGATGCTGGACACCTACGAGCTCGATGGCCAAGCGTACCTCTGCCACGGCTACTGCCAGCTCGGCAAGTCCCCGCTTGTCACCGGATTGACGACGATCCGCAGCTTCCTCGAGAGCCACCCCCGCGACGTGGTGACGATCATTTTCGAGAGCTATCTCGGCGCCGAGGCGACACGCGATGCCTTCGTCACCGCGGGATTGCTGGGCTACGCCTACCCGCACGCCGCGGGCACGGCCTGGCCGACGCTGCAAGAGATGATCGACGCGGGGCAGCGACTCGTCGTGCTGACCGACAGCGGTGGCGGAACCTACCCGTGGTACCTCGACGTCTGGAAGGAAGCGTGGGAGACGCACTTCAGCGCGAAGACGAAAGACGACTTCAGCTGCGCCAAGAACCGCGGCTCGCTGGGCAACGCGCTCTTCATCTTCAACCACTTCCTGACCAACCCGCTGGCCCTGCCCTCACTCGCCGAGCAGGTCAACCACAACCCCTACCTGATCGAACGGGCCGAGCAGTGCGAGAGCGAGAGCGGGCGGTTGCCGAACTTCGTCACCGTCGACTTCTACGATATCGGCGACCTCTTCGACGCGGTGCGCGTGCTGAACGGGCTGTAGCCCCCGTCACTTGCAGTCGACGAAGGTCACCTCGTACGAGTAGATGGTGCCGAGCTTGACGGTGTACGTCTCGCCCGCGTTCGGCGTGCGTGGATTGAAGGCAATCCCGGCGGGATGTCCGTATCCGCTGATCTTGCGGGCGCTGACGCTCTGTGTGTCGCCGTCGCTGGCGCGAACGAGGGTGACGGAGGTCAGCGCCGAAACGCTGTAGACGCTGCTGGTGAACGACCAGGTGGCGACGTTGTATCCAGGCGGCTTCATCGCTTGAATCGGAAAGAGCCCGGGCGCGGGAAAGGCGACGAAGTCCACCTTCGTCGTGCCCGTCCCGGCGAAGGTGTAGAGGCACGAGGCGACGCCCCACTTGCCGCTGCCCGTGGCCAGCCCAATGCCGGTCTTGTTCAGCCCCGGCGAGATGATCCAGAGTCGGTGGCCGAGGCTCGCGGTGCCCTGGTCGGCGATGTACTGCGAGATCGTGTCGGCGGGGTGAGAGACGCCCCAGGAGATGTTGCTCGCGCCAGATCCGCTCTTTCCGTCCTCGGTGTAGCAGGTCCAGTTCGCGGGCGGGGAGTGGGGGTTGACCGTGTTGCTCGGTCCGTCATTGTTCGCCTGCAACACCGCGCAGGCCTGGGTCAGCGCGCTCAGCGAGGGATCCTCGACGAGTGGCGGCAGGTCGACGAGCCAGCGATAGAGGTTGATCCGGCGGATCGCGTCGTCGATCGAACCCTGGCTGATCGAGCCTGGATCGCAGCCACCGGCGCTCTGGAAGTTGGGCGCTGTCGTCGTCGGGTAGTCCGACTTCCAGCGCGCGCAGAGCGCCGTGCTGTCGGGGGGCGCGGTGTCGACGCCGCTCGTTGCGTCATTGGGTGCGGAGGTGTCCATCCCGCCGAGCGTATCCGCGCTGACGAGGTCGGAGTTGCTGCTGTCCTTCGGCGAGGCGGTGTCGCTGCCGCCATCGTTCGGCGAGACGGTGTCGCTCATCTGGACGCCACCGTCCGCGGCGCTCGTCGAGCCACTCGACGAACAGGCGATGGAGCAAAGGACCAGTAGCCCGACGATCGTGATCCGTGAAACCGATTCGACCCGCATGCCTACTCCTCGTATGACGCGTCACCAGGAAGCGGCGACGGCGCCGTGCGATCGAGGTGGATCACCTCGCGTCAAATATCCTTGATCGCCTGCTTCACGCGCCGTATCGTCGACGGGCTGTGCTGCAGAATCGTGCCGAGAGAATACGTGTCCGTGCGCTTGTCGCGCCGCGGAACGAGGACCACCACCTCGCCGAGCTCGACCGCCCGCTCGTTGCGCGCGATCGAGGCGTCGTAGGAGAGGCGAAAGCGCTTGGACCAACGGCCGGAGACGACGCCGACGACCACGAAGTGTTGGCTCAGAATCACGCGCCCGGCGATGGTTCCGGACATCAACGGGCGATCCAGCGCCTTGACGACGGCCGCGAGCACCTCGCCCTGGGCGCCTCCTTTCGAGAGCTCCAATCGGCGGGACTCTCGCAGCACGGTGATCAGATTGGCCGCTCCCCTCGGCAACGACGGGGTCCCACGACAGGGGCCGACCACCGTTGGCTGGGGATCGACGATCACGAGCGTCGGCTCGCGCTGCAGGTAACCACGAAAGCGAATGCGTTTACCCACCCAGCGAGATAGATCGTAGGGATTGTGCGATCTGTCGGTAACGCTCTTGAGCCCGGTCACGATGCGCACCCGAGAGCCGACGACGCAGCCATCATAAACGGGCATCGGCGGTTCCGTCGCCGCGCTCGAGAGTGGCCAAAGAACGCCGAGAAATATCGCCAGATGGACGAGAAAATGCATTCGGGGCATGCGCTCACCTCCTGGTTCGTTATACCATAGGTGCACGGTCGAGAGCGCTCGCAAATCAGCTTGGCGTCGGGATCACCCAAGGAGAAGAGAGATGACCGGAAATCCACGAGCTCGAATGCTCGTCGTCGGAGTACTGCTCGCGCTCTTTGGGGCCACCCCACAGGTCGCGACGGCGTGCACCGCCTTCCTCTTGACCCAGAACGGATCACGGGTGATGGGCAAGAGCTACGATTGGCACACCGCCTACGGGCTGCTGATCGCCAATCAGCGCGGCGTGCTGAAGACAGCGATGGTCGCCCCTGGCCCCAGCGCGGCGAAGTGGACCAGCCGCTACGGCAGTCTGACCTTCAATCAGTACGGGCGCGAGCTGCCACTGGGAGGGATCAACGAGGCGGGCGTAGCGATCGAGGTGCTCTGGTACGGCGGGACCCAACTCCCAGCGCTCGACCCCAAAAAGCCCACGCTGAACGAGCTGCAGCTGATCCAGTATCTCC
>JAGQJP010000260.1 GCA_020430585.1 Myxococcales bacterium
AGCAGATTGTTGAAATCATGGGCAATGCCGCCGGCCATCACGCCCAGGCTCTCGAGCTTCTGGGTCTGTTGGATGCGCAGCTGCAGCCGCTCGCGCTCCTTCATGCTGCGAAGGCGTGCGATCATCTCCTCTTTGAGGGATTCGTTGGCTCTTTGCAGCTCGCGCGTGCGCTCTTCGACCCGCCTCTCGAGCTCCTCGTTGGCTCGGACGAGCGCGTGCTCGGTGTGCTTGATCTTCGTGACGTCGCTCGAGATCACGATCGCCGCCACGACGCGTCCGGACTCGAATATCGGTCCGATGCGGCTGAGATACCACGCGGGACCGCCGTGGGGACCCGAGCCGAAGGTTTCGTGCTCGACGATCTCGCCATCGCGGAAGACGCGCTCGAGGGCACGTCGAAAGGCCTCGTGGTGGTCAGGGTCGATGTAGTTCAGGGAATGCGCGCCGATCGTCTCTTCGTGACGAAACGGTGGGATCACGCGGTTGATGTACCGAATGCGCAGATCCTCACCGACGACGATCACGAAATCGGGGATGAACTCGACGATCGAGCTCCAGAGCGTCGTCTCGGTCACCGCGCCTTCCGCTGGGCTCGGGCGTTCCGTCTCGTCGTTCATCACCCACGCGATCCGATGTAGTCCTGGGTAAATCGCTGAACGCGCCCGAAATCACGTTCGATCTCGCCGAGGAGAAAGCTCTCGAGCTTGCCTCCGAGCATCGGGATGCGGGCGTCGCAGTGGCCGTCCCAGACGCGGAGAAGCTGATTCGGGCTCGGTTCGCGCCAGGTGTAGATGCCGCCGTAGTCGACGCGGCTGGCGATCACGGGCAGGCGGACGCTGATCTCGAGGCGCCCGTCGGCCGCCGAAAAGCGTCCGATCTCGGTGACCGTCTTGACGCCCTTGAGCAGCTTGGACATCAGGGCTGGCATCTCGCGTCGCGGGCTCATCTGCACCGTGCGCTCGACCTGCAGCGTCTCAGCCGTCCCGCTGTGGCTCTGCTTCACGTCTTCGATGTTGAGCTCGAGATAGTTGTAGAGCCCATCGAAGTACGTTTGGTCGAAAAAGAACATCTCCCAGAACGCCGATGCGCTCATCGCGAACTGGTGCTCGATTCTCTGTCGTTTCATCGGACCTCGGTAGCGATCGTGAAAATGTCCCAAGATTCGTTGGTTTCGGTCGTGTTTTGTGCAGTCGGTGTATTAGATTGGCACATTCGGCGGGGCACTGCAAGCGGCGCTTGGCCCCTTCGAACAGACACGTTATAATCGGCCGACAAACGCCAAAATCCCAACCCACACAAAGGTGGTGCCCGATGCGCGACGAAGAGAAAGTACTGCTCTGTAAGCTGGTGATCAAGGCGGTCGCCGCGGATCACGAGATTCAAGGCGAAGAGGCGGATCTCGTCGACCGGGTTCTGCTGCACTACGGAATGGCCGACAAGCGCCTCGAGCTGCTCAAGAGCGTCAATGATCCCCTCGAGCCGTTACTCGCCGAGCTGGCAGAGTCACAATCGCCCGAAGAGATCGTCGCTGCGGCAGCGCTGGCGGTCGGTATCGACGGAGAGATCGCCGATCGCGAGATGGTTCTCCTCGAGCGTCTGGCGGACGTGATCGGGATGGACGACGAAGAGTTCTCGCGGGTCATCGACGAGGCGCTCGCGTCGTAGCCCGCTGGCCGTCGATCGTCGTCCCGTCAGCGAGCGAGTCGTTTCTCGGCCCATTGTACGAGCTGTTCGCAGCGCGCTCTCGCGCCACCTTTGATCCCCGACTCGAGCGAACGCTGGGCGTACTTTCGTGCGCACTCGACGTCGTCCGCGAAGTAGCCGTTCTCCGCGACGGCGTGAAACGCGCGCGCCGCTTCGGCGTTCGCGCCGCCAGCGGAGAAGTGCTCGGCGAGAACGAGCTTGTCGTGCTCACCGTGAGCGGCGAGCCAGTCGGCGGCGAGGCAGTGCCCCAGTATCCGCGCGCGGCCCGAGAGCGACTGGTAGAACACGTCGCGCAGCAGATAGTGGCGGAAGCGGAAGGCGGGCTCTTCGGCGAAGGGCGAGAAGCTCGCCGGGGCGATCAGCTCGGCTTCGCAGAGGTCGAACCATTCGACGTGATCGTCGTCGCTGCCCAGGACGGCGTTGACGGCGCTGGGCCAGAACACGTCGCCGAATACGCTCGCCGCGCGCAGCACGTGGCGCTGCGCTGCCGGCAACCGGTGGGTCCGCTCGCTCAACAGCTCGGCGACGTCGAGGGCGAGCGGTTTGTGGGGAACCTCGATCTCTCGGCGGATCAACTCTTCGACGAACATTGGGCTCGGGCTCGCTTGCTCGGCGAGCTCATCGTGGATGTCCTCGAATCGATCGGGGCCGAAGGCGCGGGCGAAGAGTCGTCGCCGATCCGCCGCGTTCAATCCCGGCAGCTCGATCCGTCGCGGGGAGAACGATTCGAAGCAGCGCGGGAAACGTCCGAACAGCGACGGCTCGGCGAGGGCGACGACGAAGATCGGCGCATCGCGCAAGCGGTCGTGGACCCGGGTGAAGAGCTCGATCGAAGCGCGGTCGGCCCACTGGATGTCATCGATGATCCAGACCACGGGCGCCTGATTCGAATAAAGTCGCAGCCAGCGGACCAGACAGTGTTCGACCAGTTGTCGCGACTCGGCGAGGTTGATCGTGACGTCCATCTCCTCGCTCTCGATCCCGAGCAGTGTCGCAAATGCGCGCTGGGCGTCCGACACCTCGTGCGTGGCGAAGAGCTCTCCGAGGCGCTGGCCGATGAGCTGCAACTGCCGCTTCGCCGGGAGCCCGTCGTAGACTCGCCAATGGCGGCGCAGGGCGGTCCGCAGTAAACGGTAGGGTGAGTCCGAGGCGCGGCGTGTGCCGAAGGCGCGGATCACCTGTCCGCCGATGTCCGGCCAGTGGCGCAGGAACTCCTGGCCGAGACGCGTCTTCCCGCCGCCCGCGGGGCTGACGCAGAGTGTCACGTTCAGCCCGCCGAAGCAGCTCGAGCGCAGAAAGTCGGCGCCGAGTTGTTGCCACTGCTCGCGATGGCCGACGAAGGCGCTCGCCTCGCCGAGGAAGGTCGCCGGTGCCGCTGCCCGCCGCGGGCCGATCAGCTGACGGAACGCACCGTGGCCGACGACCTCGAAGCGCTCAGAGAGGATCACCGCGGTCTCGGCGTCGACGATCGTCGCGCTCGCCCGCGATTCGTCGAGCCCACAGATCGCCGTCTGGACCACGCGGGCGATCGGAACCTCGGCGCCGCTCTGGATCGAGAGGGAGACGCCGCACTCCGGTGTCAGCGTCTGCAGCGCCAGCGCGCAGTGAGCCGCCATCACCGCTTGGTCGAAATCATCTTCGACCCCCGTCATCACCCCGACGATCGCGCCGCCAGGGGCGCGCTCGATCCGCACGCCGTAGTGTCGACCGACGCGTCGAAGTGGCTCGATCACTTTCTCGATCTGGGCCTCGTTGAGCGTCGCGTCGCTGTCGCGCCGCCAGAGGGGCTCGCTCGCCACCAGGAGCGCAGCGACGAAACGCGGCAGCACGAGGCTCGGCTCGCTGGTCTGCAGTGGCTCGTTGGGATCGATGTCGTCGGGGAGCTCGATCTGGCGCAGCTCGTCCAGCAGCGCTTTGCCGTCGGGAGGACGTTCGATGTCGTCCCGCGACATCGCCCGGGCCAAGAGCTCGTCGAGATCCGCGGGGAGGTCCGGATTGGCGTCGTGTAGCCGCGGGATCGGCTCCATCAGGATCCGCAGCAGCACCGCCACGTCGTGCTCGGCGTCGAAGGGGCCCTGACCCGTCAAGCAGTGGAACAGGACACAGCCGACGGAGAAGACGTCGGCGGCGGGCGAGATCGCCGCCTCGCCGCGAGCCTGTTCGGGGCTCATGTAGCCCGGCGTCCCGAGCAGCATGCCCGTCCGGGTGAGACGTGCCGAGCCCTTCAGCGGTCTGACGATGCCGAAGTCGAGCAGCTTGGCGGCCGAAAAGTCGCGCCCCTCGACCATCAGATTCGAGGGCTTGATGTCGCGGTGCACCAGCCCGCGTTCGTGGATGAAGGCGAGGGTCTCCGAGAGCCGCTCGCCGAGGGCCAGCGTCTCGGCGATGGAGAGCGGACCTTGGGCGAGGAGCTTGTCGAGCGGCTCACCGTCGAGCCACTCGGTGATCATGAACATCTCGCCGTCGTGGGTCGTCCCGTGGGCGATGTAGCGAACGATGCCGTCGAAATCGAGGTGCGCGAGGATCGCGCTCTCCTGCTCGAAGCGCACGCGGTCAGCCGGCGAGCTCTCGCGCAAGACCTTGATCGCCACGAACTCGCCCGTGATCCGATGCCGCCCGCGATAGACGGTGCTCATCCCGCCGACGCCCGCGATCGCTTCGACCTCGTACTCCGCCTGGAACACCCGCAGGGGCGCGGCTTCTGGCGCGAGGGGCGCGATCGGGATCGTATCGTTGGAGCTCGTCATCGGTGCTGAGCCTCATCGGCTATCGCCGGGCGTCGTTCGTTCTCCATTCTACCCGTCGGGACGGACGCTGACAACGGACCCGGGTTCGACTCGGGTGTCATCGCCGAGGTCACCTTCAGCGATCGTCCGCTGAGAGGATGCGAAACAGGCGTGACGAGAGCTTCGCGTCCAGCGCTTTGAGCTTCTTGTACTCGTCGAGGGCATCGGACTTCTTTCCCTGATTGAAGAGTGCCGCGGCCAAGCCGTAGAGCGCGCCGCGGTGATGCGGATCGATCGTCAGCACGATACGGTACGCCTTGGTCGCCGTCGCGTAGTCGCCGCTGCGGTGCAGAATCACGGCGCGAATCCGCTGGAGCGCCAGCGTTCGCGCATCCCGCTTCGAGGTGATCCCGCTCTTGGCGGCGACCGTGAGGCAGCGTCTGAGGTACTCTTTGGCGGGAACCCAGCGGCCGAGCTTGCCCTGGTAGACCGCGAGATTCAACAGGACGACCAGATCGTCGGGGTTCTCTTTGAGCGCCGCCTGCAACAACGGCAGCGCCCGCACGACGCGATGGCTCGCCTCGAGGTACCCCACGGCGAGGGCGAGCGATTTTGCGTGGCGCCCCTCGAAATGGGTCGGCTTGTAGGGCTCGAGGGCTGGCGACGTCACCAGGTGTTGGATCACCAGCGCCTGCCGTTTCGAGATGCCGCGAATCCGTCGCAGCATCTTCAAGCTGCAGCCGATCCGGTCGAGGCGAAAACAGCTCTTGGCGACATTGGACAGGAACATCAGGTGCTTGGGCGAGCGGCGGAGCGCCTCTCGATAGAGCGCGAGCGCTTTTTTGTCCTCGCCCCGCTGCTCGAGGCAGTAGGCCTTCAGGTTCCACGCCGCGCCGAGCTTGGGGTAGCGCGCGCGAAAGGCCTCGATCTCGTCGAAGACGCCCTCGCACCCGCCCGCGCGGATTCGTCGCACCAAGCTGCGATAGTGCCGCGAACGCTGCTGTTTCTCGGACTCGACGTTCGGCGCACGCCGATCGCCGCGCGATGCCCAGCGCCAATATCCGATGGCCCCGCCGCTCATGAGGACCACGACGGCGAGCGCGACTACGATGCGGCGATTCTTCACCGGCTCCTCCTGCGTTCGAACCCGCGGATCATAGCAGGCCGATCCCGCGGCGCAAAGCGAAAGGTGCGCCGTTGAGTCGAGGTGCGCTCTCTGGTACATTCGGTCCAACCAGGAGGGGACCGATGGAGTATCGATTCTTGGGGCGCACGGGCGTGCGTGTGTCGCGGCTGGTGCTCGGGACGATGGCTTTCGGTGGCGCCGCCGACGAGGCGGAGTCGCGACGAATCTTCGAACGCTGTCGCGACGCGGGGATCAACCTATTCGACTGCGCCGACGTCTACAACGAAGGACGGGCCGAAGAGCTGCTCGGCCGTTTCGCCGCCGGTTGCCGCGACCAGGTGCTGCTGACGAGCAAGGCCTACTTTCCCACCGACAGGGGGCCGAACGACGTCGGCTCGTCGAGATTCCACCTGGTGCGCGCTGTCGAAGCGAGCCTGCGTCGCCTCGGCACCGATCGAATCGACATCTTCTTCCTGCACCGCTACGACGAGCGTACGTCGATCGACGAGAGCTGGCGGGCCCTCGACGATCTGGTGCGGCAGGGCAAGATCCTCTATCCCGCTGTCTCCAACTTCAGCGCTTGGCAGACGATGAAGGCGCTCGAAAGCGCAGCGGTCGGGCGCCTCGCGCCGCCGGTCTGTGTGCAACCGATGTACAATCTGGTGAAGCGACAGGCGGAGGTCGAGATCTTCCCGATGGCAGAGAGCGAACAGCTCGCCGTGCTGCCCTACAGCCCGCTCGGTGGCGGTCTGCTGAGCGGGAAGTACGGAGCGAGCCGCAAACCGGCAAAGGGGCGGCTGGTCGAGAACAAGATGTACCAGGTGCGCTACGGCGATCCGTCGAACTTCCAGATCGCCGAGCGCTTCAGCGCCTTGGCCGCCGAGCTCGACGTGCACCCCGCGGCCCTGGCGATCGCTTGGGTCGCGACCCACCCCGCGGTGACCGCACCGATTCTCGGAGCGCGGAGTCTCGAGCAGCTCGAGCCCTGTCTCGGCGCCCTCGAGATCGAGCTCGACGATGCGCTACGTGAGCGGATCAGCGCTCTCGCACCGACGCCTCCGCCAGCGACCGATCGCAACGAAGAGGCGAGCGCCCACAACTACGGCAGCCGCTAGAGCCGCACGACGAAATGATCGCGGCTCTAACACTCGGTGAGGTGAACGGCGAGGCCCCCCTCGGAGGTCTCCTTGTAGATCGATTGCATATCCGCGCCCGTCTGGCGCATCGTGCGGATCACGCGGTCGAGCGAGATGTGGTGCTCGCCGTCGCCGCGGAGGGCCATCCGCGCCGCGTTGATCGCCTTGACCGCGCCCATCGCGTTGCGCTCGATGCAGGGGATCTGCACCAACCCATCGACGGGGTCGCAGGTCAGGCCGAGGTTGTGCTCCATCCCGATCTCGGCGGCGTTCTCGACCTGTGCCGCGCTCCCGCCGAGGGCGGCGGCGAGTCCTGCCGAGGCCATCGAGCAGGCGACGCCGACCTCGCCCTGGCAACCGACCTCTGCTGCCGACAGCGAGGCGCCCTCCTTGTAGAGGATGCCGATCGCCGCCGCGGTGAGCAGGTAGGTACAGACCCCGTCGTCGCTCGGATTGCGGGTGAAGCGCTGGTAGTATTGCATCACGGCGGGGATGATGCCCGCGGCGCCGTTGGTCGGCGCCGTCACGACTCGGCCCCCCGCAGCGTTCTCTTCGCTGACGGCGAGGGCGAAGAGGCTGATCCAGTCCAGCACCTCGGCGGGATCCTGATCGTCGAGGCGGGCGTTCACGATCAGCCGACGGTAGAAGCCGGGTGCGCGTCGCTTGACGGCGAGCGAGCCCGGCAGCACGCCGTCGCTCTGACAACCGCGCTCGATCGCCTCGCGCATCACCTGGGCGATATGCAGCAGCTCTTGTTCGATCACCGCCCGTGGGCGCCAGGTCAGCTCGTTGGCCCACATCAGCTCGGCGATCGAGATCCCCTTCGCCCGGCAGTGCTCGAGGAGTTGCTTCGCCGTGCGGAAGGGCATGGGCGGCGGCGCGACGTCGGGTTGCGGCTCGACGAACTCCTCGGCATTGCGGATGAAGCCGCCGCCGATCGAGTACATTTCGCGCCGAAGCTCGCTGCCGTCGCTGAAGGTCAGCTCGAAGCGCATCCCGTTCGGGTGGTGCTCCAGCAGCTCGCCGAGGCGGAAGACGAGGTCGCGCTCGGGGTCGAACGCGATCGTCTGTCGACCGAGCAACGAGATGCGTTTGGTGAGCTCGATCGCGGCGATTTTGCTGGCAATACCCCCGGGGTCGATCGTCTCGGGCGTCTCGCCCGCGAGTCCGAGGAGGAGCGCCCGATCCGTCCAATGGCCGCGACCCGTCGCCGCCAGCGAGCCGAAGAGGGCGACGCGGACCGCCGTGATCTCGTAGATGCTGCGCTCTTCGGGGAGGGCGTTGAGCACGTAGCGCGCCGCTCTCATCGGACCAACCGTGTGCGAGCTCGAGGGACCGATCCCGATCGTGTAGAGGTCGAAGGCGCTGATCGTCATTTCGCGTGACTCGTCAAATAGTGCGCCACGGTCTCGATCACGCGTCGATCGAGGGGCCGGAAGCGGTTGGCATACTCGCCCATGAAGCCGAAATAGGACCGGCGGAAGATGTGGTCGAGATCTGCGAGGATCACCACCTCGACGTCGTGGTTGCCGCCGAGCCGCGCCGCTTTCGCCGCGTAGCGCGCGTGGTCGGGCGGCACTTGGGCGTCGAGGCCGCCGGTGACGAACAGCAGCGGGCAGCGCACGCTGCTCCAGAGCTTCCAGCCATCGTAGACCATCGCCCCTTTCCAGTAGCGCTCGTTGCGCACCACCTTCGCCAGCTCGGGGCGCAGCTTCAGCTCGTCGCGTAGGC
>JAGQJP010000261.1 GCA_020430585.1 Myxococcales bacterium
GCTAATGCGCAAACACAACCTGGCGTACAACATCTACGGGCGTCTCGTGCAACAGCCCTACGCGCGCAACTACCAGTGGATCTCGCTGTCGCTCTCGAGCTTTCGCATCGGGCAGAAGGATGAGATCGGTGGCGTGAAGACGCCGGTTATTCCCGACGGCTTCCCGCTTCAAATCGAGGCTCGTCTCAACGGCGTGACGTTTCAGACCTCGGAGCTGTTCGTCCTCGCCACCGCCCCTGGGGTGATGGTTCAGACGCAGCTCAACATCGCAGCGAAGACGATTCAGCGCGGCGCGTCCGTCACCCTTGGCGGGGGCTGGTCTCAGAACATCGTCTATTCCAACTCGGCGGTCGCTGGCTCGTTTCAGCTCTCGGTGATCGCCCGGGTGTTCGACGCGACAACGCTAGACAATATGGAACGACCGGCTCTCGATCGCCGAACGTGACAGGCCGTATGGGTCTGGCACAAGATGGTTGAGAGTTACGTAACCATCGAATCGCGGGTTGGCGCGCAGGCGCTAGAGCCGCAGGCGAAAGGAGCCGGTCATGAGAGAATGTACCACGTTTGTGGGGTTGGACGCACACAAGAAGTCGATCAGCGTGGCGGTCATGCGCGAAGGGGCCGAGCTGCGGGAGTGGGAGCTGGAGAACACACCGAAGCAGGTCCACAAGCTGGCGAAGAAGTTGGTCGAGCAGGCTCCTGGTGAGGTTCGCGTGTGCTACGAAGCGGGCCCGCTGGGATACAGCTTGATGCGGCAACTGGAACAAGTCGCGGGCTTGGTCTGCGAGGTGATCGCGCCGTCGCTGATCCCGGTCAAGCCGGGCGAGCGGATCAAGACCGACCGGCGGGACGCGCGGAAGCTAGCCATGTTGTACAAGGCGGGGCTGTTGACGGTGGTGCAGGCGCCGACGAGCGAGGACGAGTCGCTGCGCGATCTGGTGCGCTGCCGACAGGACGTGGTCGAGAATGAGAAACGCGCGCGCCACCGACTGCAGAAGTTTTTGCTGCGGCGCGCGCTCGTCTATCGCGGCAACAGCCGAACCCAGGCGTTCGAGGACTGGCTGCGGGCGCAGCACTTCGCTCAGAAGGCGGACCAGGTGGTGTTCGAGGAGTACCGCCTGGAGCTGGCCCACACGACCGAGCGACGCCGGGCGCTCGAGCAGACGCTGGACGAGCTCGCGGCGACGGACGCGTATCGGGAGCGCGTGGGCTGGCTGCGCTGCTTCCACGGGATCGAGACGGTGACGGCGATGACGATCCTCGCCGAGCTCCACGACATTCGGCGGTTCGAGAACCCACGGCAGCTCTTTTCGTATCTGGGACTGGTGCCGAGCGAGCACTCGAGCGGTGAGACGACGAAAAAGGGCGCGATCACGAAGACCGGAAACCGCTTTCTGCGCACAATCCTGGTCGAGGCCGCCTGGCACTATCGCCACGCCCCCGGAGCCGGGCATCGCTTGCGCAGGAGACGCGAGGGGCAGCCAGCGTGGGCCGTCTCGCATGCGCAGAAGGCCCACCGACGCCTCAACCGCCGGTATCGACGGCTGACCGAGCGCGGCAAGCCGGCCAACAAGGCGATTGTCGCGGTGGCCCGTGAGCTGATCGGCTTCGTCTGGGCGGTCTTGCACCCCGACAGCCGAACCCGCACGGCCATGAGCTGAGCGCCCAATCGACAGGTGCATTCGAGAGTGATGGACGAGAAGGAGGTCAACAACGGTGGATGCGGCCCGGCACGATTCCGAGAATCCGCCGCGCTCCTATGCGACAGGAGCTTCGTGCTCTGGACTCGCGACCCTAGACCGCGGATCTCGCGACGGAAACCTGTCATGTAGCTCTGCTCGGCAAACGCCGAGTAACCTACGAATATCAGAGTGACTCGTCGTCGAAGCCGCCGGATTGCATCCACCGTTGTGCCTAATATCGCGATGGGTTGAAGAGAGCAAAAATAGGTTTCGCCATAATTGGTTTGACAAGGGTCGTTCCATATCAGGAGCGCTCGGGAATTGCCAGCGCCCCCAGGGCAGACCTCTCGCGCGGCGACGCGGCTCAGCGCGTGAAGCGGCGGGCAAAGACGCTGTACTGATCATCCCAGACGACCGCGAACGAGTCGCTCCCCCAAGTGACGACCGCCAGATCCCGCACGGCCGCCCGGGGCTCGCTCACGCGGGTCGGCCCGGCGATCAGGGCGCCGTCGTTGTTCCGCAGCTCGAAGAAGATCCCCGATCGAGCCAGGTCGGTGGAGCTGGCCTTGTGGTAGACGACGACGAAGACGCCATCGGACCACATCGCGACGTCGAGCTTGTCGGTCGGCTCGCCGACGAGCAGGTCTTCACCGATCTGTTGGCACTGCGTTTTTTCACGGACGACACGCGATCGTTCGAACGGCGTCACACCGATCCCTAGTCGATGTGGCGGCGCGGAAACGCACGGCCGCGCGAGCACGCCAACCCGGGAGATGGGGCCTACACTACCCAGCCCCCGATCGCGCAGCGAGGCGACACAGGAATCATAAACACACGTCATTCCAGAATGTTAGACAGGCCCGACAAGAGAAGTTCGCGCTCTGGAACGAATCTTGAAACAAGTCGAGGAGAACGCCCGAACCGAGAAAAAGGTGCGCGATGACGATCAAATCCAGGACCCTGACCGACGACTTGAGCCGTTCTCCGTTCGTGGTCTCCGAGAGCGGTGAGCCGCATCGCATTCGGCGCAAGCAGATCATCAAGGAGCACCCCGAGATTCGACAGCTCTTCGGCTACGACCGACGGACCATCGCGATCACCGTCGGCGTGGTCGTCGCGCAGTTCGCCCTCGCCTGGGGCCATGCCGTCGCGGCGCGAAGCGGATCCTGGTTCGGCAGCTGGTGGATGATCGCCCTGTCGGCCTATTTCGTCGGCTCGATCTTGAGCCACTGGGCGGGTCAGACGATCCACGAGACCTCGCACAACCTGGCGGCGAAAAAGGCCCTCACGAACCGTCTGTTGGCGCTCTTCGCCAATCTGCCGATGGTGCTGCCGATCGCCGAGACGTTTCGCCGCTATCACCTCGACCACCACACCTTCCTCGGCGTCCATGGCGCCGACACCGACCTTCCGCTGGAGCGCGAGGTCGAGCTGATCGGCAGCTCGACGTGGCGCAAGCTCGTCTGGCTGCTGTTCTACTTCTTCGTCTACGTCGGCCGCGGCTGGACGTTCGTCAAGGGCGCGAATCGTGGCGAGGTGCTCAATTTCCTGCTGCAGATGGCGGTCAACGTGGCGATCTATTACCTCATGGGCTGGTCGGGGCTCGTGTTCCTCTTGCTCTCGACGATCATCGGCCACAGCCTGCATCCCGTGGCGGCGCACTTCATCCACGAGCACTACACCTTCGAGGAGGGTCAAGAGACCAACTCCTACTACGGACCGCTGAACAAGGTCACCTTCAACGTCGGGTATCACGTGGAGCACCACGACTTCATGAACGTTCCCGGTTCGCGGCTGCCCGAGCTGAAGGCCCTCGCCGCCGAGTACTACGACGACCTGCGGTCGCATCGCTCCTGGACCGCGGTGCTCTGGCAGTTCGTCACCGACCGCACCCTCGGCGTCTTCAGCCGCATCGTGCGCAGCCGCAAGACCTTCGACGAGCGACGCCGCGACAAGGGCACCGCGCTCGTCGGCCAACCCCTGACGACCTAACCGCAAAGCGAGAATCGATGATGGAGCCACCGCGCCTTCCCTTTGGGCGCTTCCTACGCTACGCGCGCCAGTTGCTGCGCGATCGTCCCGAGGGCGTGCGGCGCATCGCCCGCGAGTACGGCGAGATCGTCCGCGTCCCCGTCCCGGGGAAGCCGTTCTACCTCTTGAGCTCGCCGGAATACGCCAAGCGCGTGCTGCAGACCAACAGCAAGAACTATCGCAAGAGCTTCGACTTCCGCATCGTCCGCGAGTTCCTCGGCGATGGGCTGATCACCGTCCACGACGAGGTCTGGCGGATGGGCCGCGCGGCGGCGCAGCCCGCGCTGAAACGCGATATCGTCGAGGCGATGACCCAGGCGATGGTCGGCGTGATCGCCGACAAGCGGGGCGGCTGGGAGCAAACCGTCGGCGAGCCGTTCTTCGCCCTGCAGCGGATGACCGACCTGACGCTGAAGATCTTGACCCTGGTGCTCTTCGACGTCGACGTCGAGCTCGACGCCGAGGCGATCTCTCGCGCGGTCAATACCTCGCTGCGCCACCTGGACAAGCGCCTCTCGGCGGTCGTCGACATCCACGCCTGGTTGCCGACGCCGAGCCGCCGCCGCTTCGATCGCGCCGTGCGCTATCTCGACGAGATCATCGCGGGCTGGATCGATACGCGGATGGGCGGCGACACCGACGGCGACGATCTGCTGGGCACGCTGATCCGCGCCTCGAGCGAGCTTCCGCCGGAATTCGAGCGACGACGCTGGCTGCGGGATCAGGTGATCACCTTTCTGATGGCGGGCCACGAGACGAGCGCGGTGGCAATGTCGTGGTGCCTCTATCTCCTGACGCAGCACCCCGAGGTCCAGGCCAAGCTGGCGGACGAGTGCCGCGCCGCCCTCGGCGAGCGCCTGCCGACGCGCGCCGATCTGCCGCAGCTGAGCTACCACCAAATGGTGATCCGCGAGGTCCTGCGCCTCTACCCGCCCGCCTGGTCGCTCGGCCGCGAAGCGATCGAGGCCGATCGGTTCGACGCCTACACGATCCCCGCGGGTGCGACGGTGATGGTCTGCCCCTACATCATCCAGCGCCACCCCGACCACTGGCCGAACCCCGACCGCTTCGAGCCCGAACGCTTCACCGACGACCTCGAGCTCGGCAAGACGGCGTTCAGCTGGCTGCCCTTCAGCTCGGGTCCGCGCTACTGCATGGGCGCGCGCCTCGGGATGCTCGAGCTGCAGCTGATCCTGGCGATGATCACCCAGCGCTTCGAGGTCTCGCTGGTCGAGCCCTTCCGCATCGGCTCGGACGCCCTGATCAGCCTGCGCCCGCACCCCGACATCCCGCTACGCTTCCGTGTCCGCGGGGCGTGAGCGTCCGTAGGGCTCGAGCGTCGCCAGGAGCACGGGCAGGAGCAACAGGTCGGCGAGCAGCGCGCTGGCGATCGTCACCGCCGAGAGCAGGCCGAAATGGATCGTCGGCACGAACTGTCCGCCCGTCAGCGTCAAGAAGGCGACGAAGAGGATCACCGAGGTGATCACGATCGCCAGACCCGCCTCGCGCAGCGTCTCGCGCGTCGCCGTCGGGTAGTCTCGGCCTTCGCGAAACTTGTGGGAGTGGCGCTCCATGAAGTGGATCGTGTCGTCGACGGAGATCCCGATCGCCACCGAGGCGATCATCGCCGTGCCGATGTCGAGGTCGATCCCCAAAAAGCCCATCACGCCGAGCCCGATCGCGATCGGCAGCACGTTCGGAATCATCGCGATCAGGCCGAGCTTGATCGAGCGCAGCTGGATCATCATCATCACCCCGATCACCAAAAGCGCCAACGAGAAGCTGTAGACCAGGCTGTCGAGGAGGTACTCCTCCATCGTCACGAAGAGGCTGATCAACCCCGTCACCGCGTAGTCCACCGTCGGCGGCGTGGACCGCGGCGTCGGGGGGCGGCGCGGCGGTGTCGAGGGGCCGAGCCGAGGCGTCGTCTCGCTCAGCGGGGCGTGGCGGCGCGTGAAGCCGAGATCGGCGAGCTTTCGGTGCAACCGCTCGAGGAGGGCGACGTAGGCCTTCGTGCCCAGCACGCCGACATTGGCCGAGAGCCGCGCGTAGCGATAGTTGTAGTCGGTGAAATCGCCCAGGCGCGTCGCGTCGCCCTCGAGCTGGGTCAGCAGCTGACCGACCTCGGCGCGGCTCGCCGGCACGCGGTAGTCATCCGTCTCGCCGCCCATGAAGACGCCGCGAAACTCTTTGAGGAAGTCGACGATCGACGCGGTGCTGCGGATGCTGCGGATCTCGCGCTCGAGGTAGCGCTGAAAGCGGTCCAACCGCCGCAGGAACTCGGGGTCTTTGACGCCATCGCGGCGCTGGGTGTCGAAGATCAGCTCGAGCGGCGAGATCCCGCTCAGCCGCTCGGCGATCTCGCTCAGAGCGCGGCGCTTCGGGTTCGTCGGCTTCATCATCTCGATGTCGTTGCTCTCCAGGCTGACCCGTGAGATGCCGATCGCGCTGACCACGGCGAGCATCGCGAACACGACGCCGATCGCCCGGGGGCGTCGCTCGCTCAGAGAGGAGATCGCGTCCATCAGGCGCAGGACGGGCGTGAGCAGCGTCGCCCCTGGGGTCGCGCTCCGCGCGGTCAAGCGCTTGGGCACCCGCAGCAGATCGAGGGAAAGCGGCAGCGCCAGCGTCGAGAGCAGGAAGGCAAAGATCACACCGAGCGCCGCGAGGCCGCCGATCTGGGCCAGCGGTCCGAGCTTCGAGGTCAACAGCGAGCCGAAGCCGACGGCGGTCGTGGCGCTGGTGAGGAAGCAGGGCAGCATCACCTCGGCCAGCGCGTGGACCACCGCCTCGCGCTTTGGCATCGTCGCCAGCGAGCTGCGGTAGATGCTGACGTAGTGGATCGAGTCGGCGATGCCGACGGCGACCAGCAACGGCGGGAGCATGCCGCCCAGGACGTTGTCGTCGAGCCCCAGCACCCCCATCGCGCCGCGAGTCCAGGCGACGGCGAGCAGCATCACCGTCATCGGCAGGATCACCCCCGCAGGGGAGCGGAAGATCGGCAGCAAGATCAGCACCACCGCGCCCAGGAGAAACGGCAGCAGGCGCTCGGCATCGGTCTGGCTCAGGTGCTGGAACTCGACGCCGAAGATGAACATCCCCGAGACGACGAGCCGCGTGTCGTGGGCCTTCTCGATCTGCGGCACGAGCTTCCAGATCTTCGCGGCGAGCTGCTGCTTGAACCAGAGGGGCTCGACGTCGCGGTGGAGGATCGCGACGACCGCGACGAAGTCCCCTTCCGCGTTGATCAACGCATTGCGGAAGCGCCGATTGGTCGTCGCCTGGCGCAAGAGGTAGCGCGAATCGAGCGCCGTTCGCGGAAGCTCCCGCAGGAACGGGGCGATCCGAAACACCGTCGTCCACTGCGCGCTCTCGTCGGGCTCGTCGAGCCAGAAACGTCGAATCGGCCCCCGCTTCTTGCCCTCGGCGTCGTCGTCGAGGACCCAGCGGTTGACGGCGTGCTCACTCGTCGTGAAGCTGATCACGCGATAGAACGGCCGAAACGGCGGAGCGGGAGAGCCCGTCAGCGCGCGCTCGATTCCATCGCTGATCGAGCGCAGGATCGGCGGCTCCCGCTCGATGCGCATCGCCCGAAGCGCTTCGGTCAACGCCTTCTGCAGCGCCACGCTACGCGGCCCGAAGGGATCGCGCGTCGGGTAGGCGATCAGCAGGAACTCGTCCGAGGGAAAGGTGCGCTTGAACCAGCGATAGTTCTCGACCTGACGGTCCTTGCTCAGAAACCACTGCTCGTAGTCGTGGTTGAAGACGACCCGCGGCGCGGCGACGGCCGCCCAGGCGGTGATCGCGACGACCGCGACGAGATAGGCATAGCGCCAGCGCACCAGATGCAAGGCGATCCGTCGCGCCAGGGGCGGTCGTCGTGATGCTCGAGGGGATCGGTCGGGTGCGTCGGACATGTTCTCGATGGTAGCCGATTGCGATTCCCACGAACAATGCCAAATCCGATCGAGTCGCGCGGTGCCGATCGCCGGACGCCGTCACCAGCACAGCGCTCGGTTGTCACGGCCACCATCGCCACCCGTGACGCGTGCACGTCGCGAAGCGACGGGGGTTGCCGGCTGGCGAAGGAGCACGCTGTCACGCCGAGGGCTGGAGCAGGAGCGTGCAGCGCAAGACGCGGCGCGGATCGGAGGCCTGGCACGCAGATTGCTGTTAGAGCGTCCAATCGATGACCGCGCGCGTTCATTCACCGAACCAAACCTAACGATTCGACAACGTCGAAAGGACGGATCCACATGAGATTGATCTGCAGAATTGTTCTGGCGGGCCTCTTGGTCGCGCTCTCGATCACCCAAGCGAACGCCACCGTGCCAAACGGCTCCTGGTCTGGAAACGCGTATCACGTCAGCGGCGATCCCGACTACGACTACCACGTCGTGCTCAACATCATGGAGGGCACTCCCGTCTTGAGCAACACCACGTACGTCTACGTGGTCTTCGGCACCTGCACGGCGAACCTGCATCTGACCTCGCACCCGGCGCCGAACAAGAGCGTGTTCGCCGAAGTGAACACCTCGGGCGTCTGCGTCGACGGCGAGGTGCGTGTGACCTACAACGCGCGAAACGGAAAGGTCTACTACGAGTGGTGGTGGACGTCGGGCCCCCACGCGGGCGAGCTCGACGCGTATGGCTGGCTCGACCCCTCGTGAAGAGGCGCCTCTGACGGTTGTACGGCCGCGCGGGTGAAGCGGCGGGGTTACCGCTTCGCCCGCGCCCCCTTTTGCGAGATCGAATTCAGCGGTCGAACGTTATGGGGTAGGATGGTGCGCGACGACCGTTGGGGGAAGAGATGATTCGAATTCGAGCCTTGTCGATCCACTTTTGCACGCTGTTCCTGGTCTTGTGTGGCGCGATCTCCGCAGCTGGGGCTGCTGTCCCGGCGCCGAACACCGCCGGCGTGAAGCCGCA
>JAGQJP010000262.1 GCA_020430585.1 Myxococcales bacterium
GCCAATTGTACCACGGGCTTTGCCAATCGTCGCCCCATCAACAACCCGAGCAGTAGCGCGACGGCGCCAGCGCCGAAACCAACGGCGATCGCCGTCCACCAGGTGTTGCGAATCGTGCGGAAGACCTCTCCCTCGGGCTGAAGGACGACGACCGCCCAGTGCACCGTGGGAATCGATTGGAGCGCGGCGAGCTGCTTGACACCCCGGAACATCAAGGGCAACGTCACGCCCGTGTCACGCTGGAGGCTCAGCCCGCTGCGCTTGACCGCTTCCGGCGCGTCGCGTCCGATCTGGCTCGGGTCTCCATGGGCCAGCACGCGAAAGCGGTGGTCGATCAGGTAGATTCGGTTGCGTCGTCGAGAGAAGCGGCGCGCCGAGAGATCGGCGAGCGACGACGAGAGGGAGCGCAGGGAGACGCTGGCCCAGAGATAGGCAAAGAGCGATCGCTTTCCCTTCGAACGATCGAAGACCGCCAGGAGCAGCGGGAGGTAGGGCCGCCCGTCGCGCCACTCGAGGCGTAAGGGAATGAAGGGCTGTTGCCGAGCCGTGTACCGGAGATCGTCTTGGAGCTCGTCGGCCGGGGAAACCGGCGCGACGACATTGCGGCCGTGGTAGTGCACGAGCCGTTTGCCGCTCGGCGTATAGACCGCGAGGTGATGCAAGCGCCGGCTCCCGGAGAGCGCGGCGGTGACGAGCTTCTCGATCTGTTCCGGTGTCAGATCGCGGCGGAGCAGCAGCTGGCCCATCCCGACGAGCTCGCTCTGCACCTCTTCGAGCAGCGAATCGACGCGGTCAGCGGCGCTGTCGGCGACCGCCAGCCGGAACTCGAGCGCTTGAGCCGAGACGACGAAGATGTTCAGACCCGCGAGGACCGCCGCCGTGACGACCAGCGGCACCACCGCGAGGGAGACGAGGGCGACCGACAGCTTCGAGCGCAGCGTGAAGCGGGGCTTCTCCATCGGTCACCGCACATCGCCGAAGAGCAACCCGAACGCGAGCCCGAGCTGGAACTCGCCGAGTCGACGTCGCGCCTCGGGGTTCAACCCGCCTCCACCGAACAGGTCGAGTCGAAAGCGGCCGAGATCGAAGCGCAGCAGCCCGCTGATCGCCACCGCGACGTACCGATTGTCGGGCCCGGTCAGGCCGAGCTGCAGCGAGAGCTCGGTGCCGAGCGAGAACCAACGCACGACCCGGACGATCGCATCGTAGGTGCTGCCCCAGGTGAGAAGCGGCTTGTTCTCCGCGTTCAAGCCGATCGCCAGCGTCTGCGTCGTGTTCAGCAACAGTCGGTCGCGCCAGCGCCAGTCGAGGGCGAGCCCCGGTTCGAGCCACTGGTCGTTGCGCGGCCGCCCGAAGTCGCCGGTCGAGAAGAGCGAGCGCAGATAGACGGCGAGCACCACGCCGCGCCGGTCCAAGACGGGCGTTCGCAGTCCGAGGCGCAGGTCGCCGAACTTGTTGCGCTGCGCCGAGTTCACCCCCGGGTCGATCGCGAGCCAGGGCAGGTCGATGTCGAGGCCCAATCGACCCGCGAGCAGCGCGAGCTCGCCGTGAAATGCCAGGCGTAGTGTGCGGCGCCGCTGGTCGCCCGCCGCATCACGTCCGGCGCCGACGTGCGTCGTGAAGCCGACGAAGGTCAGCGGGCGCGCGCGGATCGGTCGCAACCCCGGGCTCGGCAGCACCCATTCGCTGACGAGCGGCGTCGGCTCGCGATCCCAGGTCGGGCTCTCCCTCTTTTGCGGTGAAGGTTGCGGCGCCTTCTGCGGGGCGGGGCCCTCGATCTGCAGCGTTCGATCGACGAGATCGCCACCCGCCCAGCTCAGTCGCGCGACGGCGCGCCCGTGGGGGAGAGCGGCGATGGTAAGGACGCCGCGATAGTGCCC
>JAGQJP010000263.1 GCA_020430585.1 Myxococcales bacterium
AAGCGGCGGTAGATCGTCTCGTAGGTCAACAGCGGCACGCTGTCGAAGAGGATCTCCTCGCCCTCCACGCTCGTCTGTTGGCGAATCCGGCCGACGGCGTCGACGAAGGCGCTGATCCCGGTGTTGGTGTTTCGCACGAGCCAGAGGCGATTCTCCACCGCCCGAAAGACCGTCAATGCGAGGTGCAGGTAGGGCTCGGTGGTCTTGCCGAACCAGGCGTCGTTCGTGATGTTGATCAACACCTCCGGCTTCTTGCCGGCGAGCTTGCGCGTGAACTCGGGGATCACCGCCTCGTAACAGATCATCACCGCCAGGTTGTGCCCCTTGAAGGGGATCGACTCGACCGAGCGCCCCGGCAGGAAGCGAGACGCCGCGGGAACCCACTTGTAGAGCACGGGAAAGCGCTCGCCGAAGGGCAAGTACTCGCCGAACATCAACAGGTAGGTCTTGTCATAGCGACCGAGAATCTTGCCCTTCTCGTCGATCAGGAGGGCCGTGTTCCAGCTGTCGAAGTCGTTGCGCTTCATGTTCCATTCGCCGGTGATTCCGCCAAAGAGAACGGGCGTGTGGAAGCCGCGCTGAATCGACCAGTAGTCTCGGATGCGAACCTGATGTCGGCGATCCTCTTCGACGTCGTCGGGAAACGCGTCGGACTTCGGCAGCGGCGCCTTGCTCTGGTAGAGGTAGGTCGCCGTCCGCGGGATGACGAACTCCGAGAGGCGGTACTTCTTGTTCGCCCCCTCGCCGACGTAGACCGGAGCGAACAGGGTTTGATAGGCCGACTCGGACATCACGACGAGATCGGGTTTGTATTTCTTGACCCCCAGGGCCGCTAGCTTCTGATGTCGAATCAGGTTGTGCCGTAGAAGCCGTGCGCGCAGGTGCGGCGGATAGTTCTTCGCCTCTTTCTCGAAGATCCCGATGTTCGCCTCGACCATCAAGATGCGAAGCTTCTTCGCCTCGGCCATCTGCTGATCCCAGTAGGAGATCCGCCAATATCCGAAGCCGAGCGTCAGCGCGAAGGCCGCCGCCGCGATCGCGATACCGCGCCACGGCAGCGGACGCGAGCGGGCGACGGCGTCGAGACCGGAGAACAGCGCGACGTTGACCAGCATGATCAGAAACGACAGGCCCTGCACCCCCGTGACTTCGCAGATCTGGATGATCGCGTAAAATTTGTACTGCGAGTTCGCGAGGTACGACGGAAACAGGTGCCAGATCAAATACTCCGCCACGCAGAAGACGACCGGAGCGATCCCGAGGAGCGGCAACTCTGTGCGCGCCTCGATCCCGCGGGTCAGCCAGGCGAAGACGGCGACGCGCAACCCCTGATATGCACAGAGCAAACAGGTGATCGGAAAGGCGAGCCAGGAGGGCAGCCGGCCAAAGGTTACGAGGAGCCCGGTGATCCAGTAGAACCCCCCGATGTGCGTCACGAATCCGGCGACCCAGCCGTAGTAGAAGGCCTGCTTCGCCGGTAGATCGCGGATCGCCCAGAGCAGGGGAACGAACGCGAACCAGGTCAGAGCGTAGACGTCGAAGGTCGGGTAGCTCAGAAAGGTCAATACGCCCGTCATCGCGGCGAGGGCGAGACGCCAGAGAATCGCCATTCAGCCTTCGCCTTTCAGCACGAGCACGCCGGAGGGGACGATCTCGAGCGTCGCCGGTAGCCGTCCGGGCTGCTCTCCATCCATGTCGATCAGCACGCTCTCCGATGAGTCGGCGACGACGCGACGCCCGCGAATCACCGTCACTTCGGGCATCTCGATGTGCGTTCCGTTGTAGACCCGCGCGCCGGAGAAGAGGGCCTGCTTCTTGCTGACGTCGCCCATCACCACTACATCGAAGAGTCCGTCGGCGAGGTCTGCGTTCGGGGCGAACCACATCCCGCCGCCGAAGTACTGACCGTTGGCGACGGCGACGGTGTTGATCCGGATCTCTTCGTCGAAGTCGTCGTCGACCCGCAGACGGACGAGCTGGTTGTGATAGTGGAACATCGCGCGCACCGTGCCGACGAGAAACGAGACCTTGCCGCCGAAGACCTTGGTCGTCCGGTTGACGTAGTGATCGACCAACCCGCTGATGCCGAAGCTGGTGATGTTGACGAAGTATCGCGAGACCGGCGCCCCGTCGATCGTGACGCACTGGAGCCGACCGACGTCGATCGGAGCGGGTTTGGCGCGCCGCAGAAAGTCGACGCAGCCGGGAAAGTCCTTCGGCATCTTGAGGGTCTTACGGAAATCGCCGCCGGTCCCGCTGGAGAGGACGCCGAGGACCGCCTCCGGTCGGATCGGCGCGCCCTCGCTATCGAAGAAGCCGTTGACCGACTCGTTGTGCGTGCCGTCACCGCCGACGGAGAGGATCACGTCCGCGCCCTCGAGGAGCGACGCGCGAACGAGATCGGTCGCCTCGCCCTGGTGTGTGGTCATGCGCACGGTCAACGCAGGGAACGCCGCGTCGAGCAGGGCGCGCATCGCCGGCCACTCACGTCCGGTGCGCCCGTTGGCGGAGTTCGGGTTGACGATCACGTGTACCGATCTCTCGGCTGCCATTCTCCACCTCTTCCGCCGCGTCGGCGGCCTCAAGCTCAACGCCGCGTCGGCGGCCTCAAGCGTCGCGCAAACCCGCAGCCAACACGCTCAACCCATGCTCCACGCGGACACCCGCCGGCGCGTTGCGCCGCAACTGCCAGACGCAGCGCGGGCTGAAGCTGACGACGACGCCCTCACCACTCTCCGAGCTGGTCGCGATCGCCCGCTCGGCGACTCGCTCCGCGGTCTCGGGGGAGACCAGCGGGAAAACCCCGCCGGCACCACAACAGTAGCTGCTCTCGCGATTCCATTGAAACTCGCGCAACGGCGCACGCAGCGTGCGACGCAGCAGCTCGCGGGGTAGATCGTAGAGCTCCAAGTGCCGCCCCATCACGCACGAGTCGTGGTAGAAGTGCGTCCCGTCGAGCGAGCGAAAACGGACGACATCGATGTACCCCTGGAGGAACTCGGTCATGTGCATCACGCGCGCGGTGACCGGCAAACCGAACTCGCGATAGATCGTGCCGATCGTGTAGGCGCATTCCGGGCTGTCGCAGACGACGCGCTTGAAACGGTTGAATTCGACCACGTTACGGCGGGCCAACTCGACGAAGGCCTCGGTGTGCCCCGCGGCGTACAGCGAATGACCGCAGCAGCCGGCGTCACCGTTGAAGACCGAGAGACTGCTGACCTCGAGCCGCTCGAGCATCTTGACGTTGCTCTTGACGTACTCTGGGTCGGCGTCTGGCAGCTCACAGGCCGGTAGATAGACGTCGGCTGTGTTGGGACGGAACCACTCGAGGCCGAGCAGGTCGACGAGCGCTTTGCGCCGCGTAATCCCATTGAGCAGCAACGACTCGACGCTCGGAAGAACGGTCGAACCAGGCCCGATCGTCTGAATCACCGCGCTGCGCGCCTCGCGCAACGCCTTGGAGACGTCGATCTCGTGATCGCAGTACGTCTGGCAGAGGCGACAGCCGAGACACTGACTGAGCACCCGCAGCAGTTCGTTGTCCGCTTCTCGAGCGCCGCTGAAGAACTCGCGGGCCGCCGCCATCTTACCCCAGGGCGTGTGGGTCTCGCGAAAATCGGCATTCGACACGGGGCAAGCGAACCGGCACATCTTCGGGCAGTGCGTGCAGTACGTATAGTCCCGCTCATGCTTCGCCGGCATCGATGACCCCCTCTGTGTCGAGAATCGCGCGTAGTTGCTGGTCGCGCGGGCTGATCACGGACGCGCGTCGAAGGTCGCGCCAGCCGCCGTTCTGCGCCTCCGTCGCGGCGACCGCTGCCGCCCGCTCGCCGTCGTCGCCCCCACCGAGGACGATAACCGCGCCGTGTTTGCCGCAATGCGTGACGACGGCAGTGTCGACCAGGCCTGACGGGAGAGATCCGAACAACGGTTCGATTCCATCCCAGTGGAGCGAGAGCTCGAGGCCATCGTCGGGATGCTGATCGAGAACCGCGCTCCACCAACCGGCGACGTCGACCTCGGTGAGGGCATCGCCCAGATCGGTTAGCCGCTTCGACGCGCGTCGCGGCTGGTCATCCGAGCCGGGAACGCCCAAACCGATCGACAAGAGCAGCACCGCGCCGCGCGCCGGGAACCCCTCCAGACCGAGCTGTGTCCCACGCTGACCGGCGACGATGGCGACGCGCGTGGGCGAGATCTCGTGGCGCAAGAGCAAGCGCAACGCCTCGCAGGCCAAGCTGTCGCTCGAGTAGTAGAAGGCCAGATCCTGCACCTGAGCGAAGCGTGGGAAGACACGCATCGTCGCACTGCAGACGATGCCGAAGTGACCGCCGGTTCCCAGAAGCAGGGCGCGAGGATCGATCCCCGTCGCCCGTCGAGGTGCCTGGGGTGTACGGATCACGGTTCCAGCTGGCAACACGGCTTCGAGGCTGACGACGAGCTGGTCCAGCCCGCCGTACTGAGGGCCGCCGTACTGTACCGAGCGCATCGCCAAATGGTACGCCAGCGTGCGATCGGCCCCTCCGGGAACGTATCCCGTCGTGTACCCCGCCTGGTTCAGCTCACTCTCGAGCTGCCGCAGAGAGATCCCGGCCTGGGCCTGTACGAGGTTCGAGTAGACGTCGACCTCGAGCAACCGATTCATCCCGTCCCAGACGAGGAACACATCCGGTCCTCCCTCCGTCACCGCTCCCCGAGGGCAACATCCGACGACGACTTGGTGCCGCTTGGCCCACTTGACGATCGCGGCGACATCCGCCGTCGATCGCGGGTAGAGCGTGTACGTGTCACCGCTGTCGGCAGGAATCACTCGCTCCGCCCCGAGGATGTGGTTCAGATCGCGGACCGAAGCCTCCAGCGGGGGTTTTGACGCGTTCTTGCTCATCGTCACTCCCCTCTCGTCGCGCCGGCGAGCTCGACGCCAGCGTCGATCAACTCGGCGTCGGGCCAGAGCTTCCCGGGGTTCATGATCCCGTGAGGGTCGAGCATCTTCTTCAAGCCGGCGAAAAGCGAGACGCCGTCGCCGTACTCGTTGGTCATGAAGTGCGCCTTCGACATCCCGACGCCGTGATGGTGGCTGATCGTGCCGCTCTGCTCGACCACGGCGCGCAAGCCAGCGCCCCAGAGGCGGTCGTAGCGCTCCTCGAGAGCCTGGGGGTCGCTGTCACAGGCGGCAAAGGTGAAGTAGATCGAGCACCCCTCGGTGTAGGCGTGCGAGAAATGCGCCATGATGAAGCCATAGGGCGCAACGGCGCGCTTGACGGCAGCGTACATCGGCAACAGCCGGTCCCAGGTGCTCGCCACCTCCATCGTGTCGACGAAGGCACCCACCGCGTAGAGCGGAGACTGTTTGTACGAAATCGCGTAGCGGTGCTCGTACCAATGACGACCCGGTTCCGGCCCGAGATCGCGTGCTCCCCTGGCGGCGAGCAACCCCGTGGCGAGGGCGTCGGAGTCGTCGACGTGCTCGCTCGTCCCCTCGAAGCCGATCACCATCAGACAGCGCTCGGAGAGGCGTTCGACGGCCATGTTGAGCATCGATGGGCGCGAGAGAATCATCCGGACCGCCTGCTTCTTCAGCGCCCGCTGCCAATCGCCGAAGCGCGTCGCGCGGCGCTTGGGCGTGCTCTTCGGGCCCGACGAGGTGAGCGCTTTGATCAGCGACTGCAGCGCCTGATCGGCGCTCAGAGCGGCGGCGTCGGACTGGTAGGCGATCAGGCTGTCGAAGGGATCATAGAGCCGCAGCAGACACGGCGTGAGGCCCGCCTGCATCACCGTTCGAATCCCCTCGGTCCCCTCGCGCACCGAGGGGAAGGTGAAGCCGCGGAAGGAGCGCTTGATCGGCGCCGGATGCATCTTCAGCACCGACGTGGTGATCACCCCGAGACAACCTTCGCTGCCGACGAAGAGCTGGTTCCAATCGACCCCGCCGAGTGGCGCCGGCACCCGCGGCGTGGTGAAGAGCTGGCCGCCGGGGAGGACCACCTCGAGTCGGCTGACCATATCTTCGATCTTACCGTACTTGCTCGAGTATTGACCCGCCGAACGAGCGGCGAGCCAGCCGCCGAGGGTCGAACAGTAGATCGACGACGGAAAGTGGCCCAGCGTGTAGCCCCGGCGCTCGAGCTCCATTTCGAGATGCTGACCGATGATCCCGCTCTCCGCCTCGACCGTGAGGGCTCGATCGTCGATGTGCAGCACGCGGTTGAGCGCCTTCAGGTCGATGATCACTCCACCCCGTATGGGAATGGTTCCGCCGCACACACCAGAGCCCGCGCCATACGGGATGATCGGGATCCGGCGCTCGTGGCAGAAGCTGAGCAATTGCTGAACCTGCTCGACCGAATGGGGCCAGACGATGCAATCGGGGGGATAGCGGCAAGAATCGCCCTGATGAACCCAGATCTGCGCTTTGGGCCACATGTCGCGACTGTAGGCGATCTTGTCGGCCTGCCGCACGCTGACGTTTCCCTCGCCGACAATCGCCGCCAAATCCGTTGCCAATCCGCGTCGTTCGAAGGGCTTGTTCATCGCTCTGCCTTTGTGGTCGACCGTCGCGCAGCGCCGGCGCGTCGTTTCAGAGACTCGACTCGGAACGCGGCTCGCTCCACAGCTGGACGAGCTCGACGAGGGCGTCGACGGCGCGATTCATCACCTGCACCGACACATGCTCGGTCGGCGAGTGATAGTTGTGGCAACCGTTGAAGAGGTTCGGCGTCGGCACACCCATGAACGTCAAGCGTGATCCATCGGTGCCACCGCGCACCGCGTCGAGTTTCGGCTCGATTCCTGCCCGCCGCATCGCCTCACAGGCCAGCTCGACGACATGGGGGTGCTCGTCGAGGATCTGCTTCATGTTGCGATACTGCTCTTCGATCACGACCTTGATCGAGCTGCCGGGAAATCGCCGCTCGACCTCGTTGCAGAGGGCGAGCAGGCGCTGGCCGCGACGCTCCAAATCGGCGGGGTCGAAATCGCGGACGAGCGCGCGCAGCAACGCTTTCGTCGTCGTTCCCTCGAGCTGGTAGAAGTAGACGAAACCCTCGCGCCCGCGTGTCGTCTCGGGTCGTTCGTCAGCCGGCCAGGCTTCGATCAGCGCCGCCGCCACTTGCAAGGCGTTGACCATCCGGCCGTAGGCGATCGCCGTGTGGATCGCTCGCCCCTCGATCTCGATCGTCGCGCCGTCGGCCGAGAAGGTCTCGTCTTCGATGATTCCGAGGCCCGTCCCGTCGACGGTGTACGCCGCGTCGACCCCAAAACGCTCGACGTCGAAGGTGTCGACACCGCGCCCGATCTCTTCGTCCGGTGTGAAGGCGACGCGAATCTCGGCGTGGGGGATCGTCGGATCGTCGACGAGCCGCGTGAGCAGATCCATGATTTCGGCGACGCCCGCCTTGTCGTCGGCTCCGAGCAGCGTCGTCCCATCGGTCGTCACGATGTCGTGGCCTCGGTACGTCAAAAGGTGCGGGTTCTCGTCCTCCCGGATCACCACCCCGAGGCGCTCGTCGAGGACGATGTCGCCGCCCTGGTAGTCACGGACGAGTTGGGGGTTCACCCCAGAGCCCGAGTACTCGGGCGAGGTATCGACGTGGGCGACGAAACCGACCACCGGCCGCCGTCCGCTCGAGGGCTCGGGCAGGTTCGAGGGCAGCGTCGCCATCACGATTCCACCATCGTCGAGCTCGACGTCTCGCAAGCCGAGGCCCTGTAGCTCGGCCACGAGCTGGCGGAGCAACACGATCTGTCCCGGCGTCGACGGTCGCGTGCTCGAGGGCCAGGTCGATTGCGTGTCCAAGCGAACGTAGGAGAGAAATCGATCGAGTACTGTCGGTCTATTCTGCATCGGAGTGCCCCTTGTCCCGGCCAATTCAGAAATCCTTTGTAGACCAAAATCGCGATCCGCGCAACCGCGAGCAGCCCAAGGCGTGTGCAGGGATCATTTGTAACAGTTCTGTCACTGGCGACACGACCTACGATCGCCGTGATACGATCGGAATTGGAGCATGTCGCTGCATCGAACACGGCGCT
>JAGQJP010000264.1 GCA_020430585.1 Myxococcales bacterium
CCCGGGAAGCGCGGCCTGTCGGGGGCCGACGCCGATCGCAATTCGTCGGCGTTGATCGCCAGCATCGGCACGACGCGCGGGCTGCACCCCGACTTCGGCACCGTCTGGGAGGGGGCGCCGATCGGGATCCCCTACGTCGTCGTCGACAAGGGCCAACCGCTGGTGGGCGTCGTCTTCGACTACGACGACGAGAGCGATCCCGGGCCCTATCCCGTTCCGCCGGACGCGCCGATCGAGGGCGGCCCGAGCGCCGACGGTGATCGCCACATCCTGGTACTGCGCACCAGCGACTGCAAGCTCTTCGAGCTCTACGCGGCGTATCAGCAGAACGACGGCAGCTGGGAGGCGGGCTCGGGGGCGATCTACGACCTCTCCTCGAACGTGTTGCGGCCCGACGGTTGGACGAGCGCCGACGCCGCGGGTCTGCCGATCTTCCCCGGCCTCGTGCGCTACGACGAGGTCGATGCGGGCGAGATCCGCCACGCGCTACGCTTCACGGCCTCGACGACGCGGCAGGCCTTCATCCATCCGGCGACACACTGGGCTTCGAGCAACACCGACTCGAACCGACCTCCGATGGGCATGCGCGTGCGGCTGAAGGCGAGCTTCGACGTCAGCGGGTTCTCGCCGCGCGTGCAGGTGATTCTCACCGCGATGAAGAAATACGGGATGTTCCTCGCCGACAACGGCTCGAACTGGTACGTCTCGGGCGCTCCCGACTCGCGCTGGGACGACGAAGAGCTCTCGGCGCTGGGGCAGGTCAAGGGCGGTGACTTCGAGGTCGTGAAGATGGGAAAAGTCTACAAACCCGGCGACATTTGAGGCGATGACGCTGCGCCCGAAGGTCGTCGACGGTGTGCGGATCCATCCGCGCGCCGAGCGTGACGGTCAAGCCTACGTCGCCCTCGAGCTGCCCCTCGTCCCCGCTCCCTTCGAGGTGCCGACGTCGGTGGCGGCGATCCTGCTCGTCGCCGACGGGCGCACCGGCGTCGCCGAGCTCGCCGCGCTCTTCGCACAGTGGGCGCCGGGCTTTCCGGGCGTCGACTACCTCCAGAGCTGGCTCGACGGGTTCGAACGCGTCGGCGCGCTGCGCTACCTCGGGTATCAGCTGCGCACCCAGGGCGAGAACCGCTATCGCTGCCAAGGGTGTGGCTTCTCCTGTCGCGGCCCAGAGATCCCGTTGATCGACGCGGGTGAGGTCGCCCGGCTCGAGGGGGCGCACGCCGAGCTGGCGCGTCGCGATCCGGCGCTCGCCGCCGTCGAGCCCTTTAGGCGCGACCCAGGCGGCTTCGTCCACCTGGTGCGAATCGGCGGGGAGTGTCCGTTTCTCGACGAGACCGATCGCTGCCGTCTGCACAGCGAGCTCGGCGCTGAGGCCAAGCCCCTCGCCTGTCGCATCTTTCCGTTGATCGCCGTGGCCGTTGGCGACGAGATCCGCCTCGGACTCTCGGGCTCGTGCTTTCGGCTGCACCGCACCTTCGACGGTGCCGAGCGCTTCGACCTGGTGCGGGAGTGGCAGGCGGTCTCGGATCGCGCCGCCCCCGCAAACCTGAGCCAGCCACCGATCGACGCCGAGCGCGCCGTTCCTGGTCGTGAGCCGACGAGTGACGAGCTGACGGAGACGCGCCGCGACTTTGAGAGGGACGAGCTGCGCTTTCTCTCGTGGTTGCGAAAGAGTGCGCCAACACTGGGCGAGGTCGCCTTCGTCGCCGCCACGAACCAGCTGCCCCAGCGCCGTCGACCGATGCTGCCCGCCGATCTGCTGGGCGATCTGCGCGAGCGCAATGGACGCTGGGCGCGCGGTATCGTCGCGGGTCAGCTCTGGCCCCTCAAGGTCAACGACGAAGGGCCATATGCGGATGCGCTGCGCGACTTCACGCAGCGGCTGGCGACGGTCTCCCTCGGCGAGGCGTCGTCGACCGCGGCGATCGCGGGCGTGGCGACGGCGGGCGAGGCGACGGCGGGCGCGATGGGCTCGCGCCTCTCGTTGGCGGACTTCGATCGGCGTTTTGCGTCGTTTGCGGCGTATCGGCTGCGTAACCACGTCTGGCTGCGGCGGGGAATCTACCTCGGCAGCGTCAGCGAGCTCTTTTTGCTCTATTTACATGCGCTCGTCGCCGCTCTCGACGTTTGCGCCGGGAGCTATGACGACTTCGGCGAAGCGCTCGTCCTGTGGGACCTGGCGTTGCACCATCCAGGGGATGTCGAGCGCTTCTTTGCGCCGCGCTCCCGCGCCGAGGTTCGCGATGATTGGCGGCGATCGCTGTCCGATGCTGGCTGGCGTTGAGCTCGAATCGGTTTCGGTTACGCCGTACCGCGGGCAGTGGAGCGCGCCTCAGTCGGGTCGCTCGATCCCCATCTTCTTGTGGTAGTCCTTGCGCCGTTGACGGTACTCGTCGCCGCTCATCTTCATCTCGGGCTCGACCCCGGCGAGCAGGTCTTCGTAGATCTTCTGCAGAAAGGGGACGCACCAGCCGCAGCCCGTGCCGGCGCCGTAGCACTGGGAGATCTGGGAGACGCGCTTGATCCGGATGAGGTTTTGTCGGGTGTAGCGCACGACCTTGCCGAACGTCACGTGGTAGCAGATACAGATTTCGCGGTCGTCAGCGTCGGAGGCCATCGGATCTCACCATTCAGGGCGGACTGAGCGCCAGGAAGTTCTCGATTCGCAGCACGTCTGGGCGTAGCGGCTCGGCGTCGGGAGCGTGATGCGTATCGAGCCAGAAGACGAGGGCCTCGGGGAAGCGCTCGCGAAAGAGGTTCGCCAGACCGGGCTCGTTGTCGAAGGCGGCGATCACGTCACCGCAGCGCTCCAGATGCTCGAAAACCGAGCGCTTGAACTCGGTGTCGTCGCGCTCGAAGCGATCCTTCAAGATCAGCCGCGTGTCCACCGTGCCCACCGGGAAGCCGTCGCGCAGCAGGGTCTGCACCGTGCCGAGCAGCATGTTCGGCGCGTCACGACCGGTGAGGTAGACCGGAACCGCCCCGCGCTGATAGAGCGCGTTGACGAGGTCGACGGCGCCCGGCGTGGGCAGGTCGTGAATCTCGTATTCGCTCGTGAAGAAGCGGTCGAACCAGAACTGCTCGACCTCGTCGATCATCTCCGCGTCGGCGAGCCCGAGGCCGCGCAGGGTATCGGCGATCTTGTATTGCAACACGGCGCAGGGCAGCTTGTCGATCTGGCGCTGTAGGTCGGGGAAGCGCTTGGCGTGGAGATGGGCGAACTCGAGCAAGATCCGCAACGTCCGCAGCTCGTTGTTGTAGATCGTGCCGTCGAGATCGAAGACGAGCAGCGCCTCCCGATCTCGGGCTCTGGCGCGCTCGAGTCGGTCGATCAGCTCGGTATAGATTTCCATTGGGCTCCAGGGTTGGGGATCGCGATCGACGGTCGGCCGACGATCGGCCCTGGTTGTCATTTTTCATCAAATCGTTATACTCTGCAAGAATCAAACGGGCAGATTCCCGGAACGCGAGGCATGACGTGAACCAGACCCAGAAACCATGGACCGAATCGATGCCGGACGAGCAGTTCGATCTCCTGCGTCGGATCCTGGCGGCGCCGAGTCCGGTTGGATTCGAAGCGGCGATGACGCGAGGCGTGCTCGAGCCCCATTTCGGGGCGTTCAAGCCCGCCAGTTGGGCCGTCGAGACCTATCGCGGCAACGCGGGAATCGTCCTCGACACGCACCCGGGCCGCGACGACCTCTTCACGGTGATGATCGTCGGGCACGCCGACAAGATTCGGATGCAGGTGCGCTCGATCGCCGACGACGGAAAGATCTGGATCGAGTCCGATTCCTTCCTTCCGTCGACGCTGATCGGCCACGAGGTGCTCCTCTTCTCCGAGGATCCCGCGGCGCCCGGGCGCTACCGCGCGCTCGAGGGTGGGACGATCGAGGCGATCGGGGCGATTCACTTCGCCGACGCGAAGCTGCGCGATGGCGATCGCGGGATTCGCAAGAACATGCTCTATCTCGAGCTGCAGCTCCACGGCGAGAAGAAGAAGGAGCAGGTCAAGAACCTGGGGATCAAGCCCGGGGATCCGATCATCCTCAACCGCCCGATCAAGCGCGCGTTCTCGCCTGATACCTTCTATGGCGCGTATCTCGACAACGGCGTCGGCTGCTTCGTCACCGCCGAGTGCGCCCGCCTGGTCGCCGAGCTCGGCGGGCTGCAAAACGTGCGCGTGCTCTACACGATCGCCGCCTACGAAGAGATCGGCCGCCTCGGCAGCCGCGTTCAGGCGCAGCTTCACAAACCCGATGTGTTGATCGCCGTCGACGTCAACCACGACTTCGACGCGGCGCCCGGGGTCAAGGACAAGCATTTCTCGCCGATGTCGATGGGCAAGGGCTTCACCCTCAGCGTCGGCTCGGTCGTCAGCGAGTACCTCAACAGCCTGATCAAGCAGGTCGCCCTCGACCACGAGATCCCCTACATGGAGAGCGTCTCGGGGCGCGACACGGGGACCGACGCGATGGCGGCGGTGCTCGCCTCGATCGACGCGGCGGTGACCTCGATCGGCTTTCCGATCCGCAACATGCACACGATCTCCGAGACCGCGCACACCGGCGACATCCTCGCCGCGGTCTGGGTGCTGGTGCGCCTGCTCCAGAAGATGGACGCGATGAACGGCGGCGCGGGAATCACGAGCGCCGACTTCCAGAACGGCCATCCCCGCCTCGACCGCGTCGATCCGATGCCGCGACCGACGCCGGTGGCGAGCTCCACAGAGAGCGCCGACACTTGATTTTTGTGCCCGCCTGCGGTAGAACAGCGCCATATTCGAAGGTTCGGCGATGTCCGAGGGGAGGCGAGGCGCATGCCTAGCGATGATCAACGGCAAGACATCAGCGAATCGGCCGCCAACGCGATCGTGACCCGCGAGGGTGACCGCGCCGTCGTGCGGCTCGATCCCGATCATCCCGGTTTTCGCGATGGCGCCTATCGCGCTCGACGGAACGCGATCGCCCAGATCGCCCTCGACTACGAGCGCGGTGCCGTGGTTCCCGACGCGCCCTACGTCGCCGAAGAGCACGCCGTCTGGCGCGAGATCTGGCGCGAGCTGGGGCCGGCCCACGCCAAGCATGCCTGCGCCGAGTATCGCAAGTACGCGTCGCTCCTCGACCTTCCCCGGGACCGAATCCCGCAGCTGGAGGAGACGTCGCGCCGGATCCGCGCGCTGAGCGGCTTTCGCCTCGAGCCTGTCGCGGGCCTGATCAACTCTCGCGACTTCCTCGCGGCGCTCTCGAACGGCGTCTTTCTCGCGACGCAGTACATTCGGCACCACTCGACGCCCTTGTATACGCCCGAGCCGGATGTTTGTCACGAGCTCGCGGGGCACGCGGCGCAGCTGGCGAGCCCGCTCTTTGCCGAGCTCAACCGCGAGGTCGGGCGGGCGGCGCTACGCACCGACACCGACGAGCAACTCCAGCGCCTGGCGAACATCTACTGGTTCACGATCGAGTTCGGCGTGCTCCGTGAAGAGGGGCAGGTCAAGGCCTACGGCGCCGGGCTGCTCTCCTCCTTCGGCGAGCTCGAGGCGATGAGCGACGCGCGGATCGAAGAGATGGCGAACTGGGAGCTGATGGAGACGCAGCTCTACGACGTGACGCAGTATCAGCCCGTGCTCTTCTGCGCCCCGAGCTTCGAGGCGATGGTCGAGCAGCTGACGCGGCGCTTGCAACGCTGGCCCAACGCAGCAAACTGAGATTTCGAAACGGGTCGGCGCCGCCGATCGGAGAACGAGACGATGACCGACAAATCCGCCGCCGCGAGGAGCCTCTCCGTCAAGGCGCGCCAGTATCTGAAGGGTTTGGCGCACCACCTCAAGCCCGTGGTGCACATTGGCAAAGGGGGGATCGACGATGGCGTGATCGCTGCTCTGGACGAGGCCCTCGAGCAGCACGAGCTGATCAAGGTGCGCCTGCTCGACACGGCGCCCTTTGGCCGCAAAGAGTCGGCTCAGCTTCTCGCCGACGTCTCGAGCGCCTTCCCCGTGGACGTGATCGGCCGAATCGCGATCCTCTATCGCCAGCGCAAGAAGAAGCCCGAGATCGTCCTTCCGCGCTGAGTCGCGCTCGGGGCGTCTTTGGGGTTTGACCGCAAACCGGCAACCGCCCGAGCCGAACGGCGCCGAGAGCGCATCATTGCATCGCGAGCAGCTGATTGCGGAGCTGGCGACGTTCGCGCCAGCGCCACCAAGCCAGCATCGAAAAGCGGTGGCGCAGGGCGAGGCGCTTTTCCCGGAGGCGGACCGCCTCGACGAGGACCGCGGTCAAACCGTCGACCGTCGCCTCGAGATGGGCTCGACGCTGCTCACCGTAGGCGTTCTCTCGCTCGAGCAGCGCCAGCTCGAGACGTAGAGCCTGGTTGTGCTGGAGTTGCGCCACCAGCTCGGAGGCGAGCTCCGAGACGTGGGCCAGCGCGCGCTCGGCCTCCGCTCGATTGGCGCGTTGGAGCTGCGTCTCGCCGCGGCTCGGCGCTTCGATCTGGGGCTCGCCGCGGCTCGGCGCTTCGATCTGGGTCTCGGCGCGGCTCGGCGCTTCGATCTGGGTCTCGGCGTGGCTCGGCGGCTCGAGGGGCGTCTTCGTGAGGTTCGTCGGCGCGGGCTCGGTCTCGAAGCGAATCGGTTCGCCCGGGCGGTTCACCAAACGTCGCGGTGCGCTATCGTGTCGACTCATCGTGCCTCGGTCCTCTGCGGTCTGGTTCGGTCGATCTGGTTTGTCGCGTCCTGATCGATTCTGTACGAGATGCGCGGGTGGTCAAATTTTTGCCTTCGTGAAAAGCTTGGGATATTGATTCGAATCCAGGACCGTGGCATGCTATAGACCAAGAGTTTGCCAGGCAAAGAAGATCCAGACGCCGATGTTTCAACTGCAGATCCAGAACGACGGAGAGTCGGTCGTAGTCCCGGTCATACGTGATTCCCTCACGATTGGCCGCAAAGAGGGCAACGCGATACGGCTCACCGAGAAGAACGTCTCCCGCCGTCACGCCAAGCTGATCAAGTACAACGGCAAGGTCTACGTCGAGGACATCGGCAGCTCCTACGGAACGCGCGTCAACGGTGAACGGATCAAGGGACGCACCGAGCTGCAGAGCGGCGACGTCGTCTCGATCGGCGACTACCGGCTGATCTTGATGGCGGGTTGATGAACCCCCACGAGGCTGCGACGTTCGTGATCCCTTCTGTGCTCGCGCGCGCGTCGCGCCACCCCGCTTCGAAATCGCCGTCCAAATTGGGGCCCCGAGCTCGTCGTAGCAGAGCGATGCTGCTTCGTACGCTCGTGGTGGTCTGCGGCATCGCCCTCGCCGTCGGTTGCTCGGGATCCGCGTCGACGAGCGCCGACGTCGACATGATGACGGCCGATGGGACGACGGCCGACGGGACGGGCGATGGGACGACGGGCGACGGGACGAGCGCCGACGTCGCCAACGATCTCGAGCCGGGCGCCGATCTCGGCGCGGCGGATCTCTCCGAGGTGCCAGACAGTCAGACCCCGGCGATCTGGAAGCCGACGACGGGGACGAGCTGGCAGTGGCAGCTCACGGGCACCCTCGACGGCTCGATCGACGTCGCGGTCTACGACATCGA
The DNA here is from genome assembly GCA_020430585.1 of Myxococcales bacterium. Taxonomy (GTDB): domain Bacteria; phylum Myxococcota_A; class UBA9042; order JAGQJP01; family JAGQJP01; genus JAGQJP01. The sequence goes on from JAGQJP010000264.1 coordinate 7,598, forward strand.
TCTCTTCGATCACGACGCCGCGACGATCGCCGCGTTGCAGACCGCCGGGCGACGTGTGATCTGCTACTTCTCGGCGGGCTCCTACGAGGACTGGCGTCCCGACAAGGACGCCTTTCCTTCGTCGGTCGTGGGCAAGCCGCTCGTCGGCTGGGATGGCGAATGGTGGCTCGACGTGCGGGCCGAAGAGGTGCGCGCGGCGATGAAGAAACGCCTCGATCTGGCGCGCGAGAAGGGGTGCAACGCCGTCGAGCCGGACAACGTCGACGTCCATCAGAACGACAACGGCTTCGGGCTGACCCGCGACGACCTCTTGAGCTACAACCGCTTTCTCGTCGCCGAGGCGCACGCTCGAGGGCTTTCGATCGGCCTCAAGAACGCCCTGGACCTCGCCGCCGAGCTCGAGCCCGAGTACGACTGGGCGCTCAACGAAGAGTGCCTCGCCTACGACGAGTGCACGCTCTTGAAACCCTTCATCACCGCCAACAAAGCGGTGTTCCACGTCGAGTACGTCGATGCGCCCGCCGACGCGCCCGCCAAGAAGAGCGCCGTTTGTGGCGACCCGACGATCGTTGGCTTCTCGACGCTGATCAAGACCTGGGAGCTCGACGCGTTCCGACTCAGCTGCGACTGATCGCTGCGCCCTCAGGGCACCGAGAACGTGCGCGTGTGGGCGTTGTAGCCGTTCGCCTCGACGCGGATCTCGATCGACCCGCTCTGGGGCGTGAAGGTCAGCGAGGCGAGCCCATCGGCGTCGCTCGTGGCGGTGACGCTCTGCCCGCCGATCGTGACGGTGACGACGGCGCCCTCGACCACGTTCTTCGTCGGGTGATGGAGGCTGTCTCCGTCGCTCACGGTGAGGTTGACGGTCAGCTCTTGTCCCGATACGAAGCTCGTCGTCGAGAGCTCGAGCTGGAGCGTCTTGATGTAGAGCAGTCCGTCCTCCATCACGTACTTCAGGCCGGCCTTGTCCAGCTTGTCCGAGAGGCCCGACTTGTTGCGCGCGCTGTCGGCGAGCTCCATTCCGTGGTCCGAGGTCAACACGACGATGCCCTGCTCGAAGAAGGGCTTGCAGCTCGGATCGCCCTTGGGCAAGCAGAGGCTCTCGAGCAACCTGAGGAAGAGCCCGACACGCTTGGAGGTGTCGCGGATCACCTCGTAGCGCTCGATGTCGCCGTGGGGGCCGTGGGTGTGGCCGCCGTGGTCCGTCGAGGTGAAGTTGACGATCAGGAAGCGCGGCGCGGGAATCGTCGTATCTTCGTAGATTTGCACGAGATTGCGCACGCTGACGTTGTCCAGGAGTCGCGTCGGGTCGGAGAGGTCGGCGTCGGGCAGCGTGTAGTCGGTGCCGCCGATCGTGATCGTCTGCCCATCACCCGGCGAGAGCGTGAGCGTGAAGGGAGACTCGCTCTCGAGGGTCGAGTAGTCGGCGCCGCGGCTGCCGGGATCGTTGATCGAGATCGTCAGCGTGCCCGTCTTGGTCTTCGGATCGAAGGTGCCGAAGCTTCGGTGCACCGCGTCGTGGAG
>JAGQJP010000265.1 GCA_020430585.1 Myxococcales bacterium
GCGCCGCTCGTCGATCCCGATCGGGAGGTCGTCGCGACCTTTATCGACGGCCCGACGCAGCGCGTGCGGGAAGAGCGCGGCCTATTTTCCGAGTTGCCCCATTTTGGGGAAGATTCTGACGAGATCCGCCTCAGCCAGGAGATCGACTTCACGTCGACCTCGGCGCCGCCTCCGCTGTTCGACTATGGCCGCCGCAGCGGCACACCGCGAGGTGGATACACGCTGTCCCTGATCTGGAGCCACTATCCCCGCGTACCCCGCTTCACGATGCCGGTCGAGGCCGAGCTGCTCTGTCGCTCTTGCACCGCCTCGCTGATCGACGTCGACGATTGGGGACGTTTGAAGCTCGATCCCCGTGTCTTTCACGCCTGCCCTGCCTGTGGTCATCAGCTGAAGCTGAGCCGCACGGCGTTGACCTACGCGAACTCGGCGGACCCGGAGAATGACGAGCTGGCGCTCTCGGTCGAGACCGCGGTCTATCGCTTGGCGATTCAGCTCGATTGCCGCTTCGACTGGCCGATCGAGCGGATCAGCCAACGCCCGCCCGCGCTGCTCGGTTCGCCTGTCGTCGAGCGCTTCAGCGACGCCGTTGCCGAGACGTTGGTCGACGTCGGGGGCTTCTGGTGAGTATGCGTCAGGCGCGGACGAGGGTGATCTCGACGAGCTCGGTCGGGCAGCCGAGGCGGAAGGGTAGCCAGTGCCCCATCCCGCTCGAGACGTAGAGGTGTCGCCCATCCTTCTGGTAGTGACCCCAACTGTAGCGGAAGAAGGCGCCGCCTAGAGAGTAGCGGCCGAGGGCGATCTGGCCGCCGTGGGTATGGCCCGCGAGGGTCACGTCGACATTGGCGCGGCGCAGGACGTCGAAGTCGTGGGGGTGGTGCGTCAAGCCGATCGTCACAGCGGTCTGCCGATCGTCGCTGGCGAGGGCGCGCGCGAGGTGATCCTCGGGACGCGTCGGTTGGCGCTCGCCGATGTGCCGATCGAAGGAGTAGTCGAGCCCGATCAACGACAGCTCTTCGCCTCGGCGCTTGATGCGCCGTTTCTCGTCGAGCAGCAGCGGGATGCCATACGACGGGAGGCTGTGCTGCGCCGCCTCGATGCCCATGTAGTGCTCGTGATTGCCGAGGATCGCGAAGGAACCGTGGGTCGAGCGGATCTTGGAGAGCAGCCGAGCGGTGTCGGGGTAGATCTCGGGCTCGTGGTTGACCATGTCCCCCGTCAGCGCGACGAGATCGGGGGCGAGCTGATTGGTCAGGGCGACGTATTCGGCGAGAGTCTCGAGAGTGATGTATGGCCCGACGTGGATGTCACTGAGCTGGACGATGCGGAAACCCTCGAAGGCGCGGGGAAGATTGCGCACGGGGAAGCGCAAACGGCGGAGTTTCGGCTTCTGTTGACTCTCGATCACTCCCGCGGCGGTGACACCGAAGGGGGCGAGGGGGGCGGCGAGGGCGGCACGCCGCAAGAACGTGCGTCGCGACGTCAACGGCGGCGCAATCCCCTCGGGCGCAGGAGCTTGGGGGCGCGTCTTCGCGCTTCGGAGCGCCCGACGAACGGGCCAGCTCAGGCCGAGGCCGATCGCGATCGCCAGTTGGGTGAAGAGAAAGCAGAACGCTGGCAGGTAGAGCAGCGTCGCCAGCGTCCGCGGCATCGCGCGAGGCACGCCGGGCCCGCCGATCAGCGCGATCAGCCAGGGGATCGAGAGCAGAACCGCCGCAACGCCGTAGATCCGCACCGCCGTCGGTTCGGCGTAGATCGCCCCCGGCCGCGTCAGCCGCCGAAAGAGCCAGTAGGAGAGCGCCAGGATCGCGAGGAACACGACGCGCGAAACGACTTGAATCACGGAATGGGACATTGGCACCGCCAGCGTGGACGACCCAGATCCCTGCGCGGGTCGGATCGCCCGAGATTCGTCATTCCCTTATCGTAGCCTCGAAACACGAACGTCGCATCTGTTTATTCCGGGTTGGGGGCCCGCGAGGCGAGCCATCCCCCGTCTCGACTTGACCGAGCGCGGTGGCACGCTATAATGCGCGGCGAGGTGAGGATGGCGACATTCGTCTTTCCAGGTCAGGGGTCTCAACGCGTCGGGATGGCGCGGGAGATCGTCGAAGCGAGCCCCCTCGGGGCGGCGCTGTTCCGCCGCGCGAGCGCTGCGCTGTCCCTCGATCTCGTCGCTGTCTGCGATTCACCGCAGGTGAACGAGACCGAGTACACGCAGCCGGCGATCGTCGCGATCTCTGTGGCGCTGGCCCAGGCCTTCATCGCGGCGACGGGCGTCGAGGCGACGCTGCTCGCGGGTCACAGCCTCGGTGAATACAGCGCGTTGGTCGTGGCGGGAGCGGTCCCCTTCGGATCGGCGTTGCGTCTCGTGCGACGCCGCGGTCAGCTGATGCAGGAGGCGAGCGGCGATGTCGGCGCGATGGCGGCGGTCGTCCAGAAGCCACTGCAGCTGGAGACGATCGGTAGGATCATCGCCGAGTGCGGTGTGGCGCTCGCCAACCACAACTCGCCGTCGCAGGTCGTCCTGAGCGGCCCGCGCTCGCAGCTCGAGCTCGCCCTCGATCGGTTGCGCGCCGCGTGTCCGAAGCCGCGACTGATCGCGATCCCCCTCAAGGTCAGCGCCGCGTTTCATTCCGACGCGATGCATCGGATCGAGGCTCCCTTTCGAGCCGCTCTGATCGACGAGCAACCGTCGTTCGCTGCCGATCGGGCGCTGCGTGTCTATTCGAACGCGCATCGACGGGCCTATGATGGACGCCCATCGGATCTACTCGAGGGGCTCGTCGGACAGCTCGCCGCGTCCGTCGATTGGCTCGACGCGATGGAGCAGGTGCGGGGCGCGTCGCCGCCGATCGTCGAGATCGGGCCGTCGGCGCCCTTGTCGCGCTTCTTCAAGGAGATCGGCGTCGTCGTCGACGTCGTCTCGGACATCGCGTCGGTCGGAGCCTGGCGTCCAGAGGAGCGCGGATGAGACACCCTGTGTCAACCTGTAATCAGTCGAGCGTGGGTTCATGCCGTCTGGTTAAAGGGTTGAGCGGCGCGATGAAGCGCCGGATCGTAGGGCGTGCCGTCGCGCAGGCAGCGCCACAGCACACGCACCCATGCGCGGGCCAGGATGCGCACGGCGTGTGGATGATCGCAGCCGCGAGCCCCTGCTCGTCAATGACGCAAGCGGCGTGCTCCAGGTTACCCCAGTCGAGTCCGGCGAAGTGCTTCATGGTCAACCTCCTCTACGATCGTGTAGAATTCCACGTGCCGGGAGGTCCTGCCGGTCGCTCACTGAACGGCGCTCCGGGGGCTGCCTCTCGAAGGCCTTTTGCCCCGTGGCGCGACACCCTGTCGCCGGTTCGGGCCTCCCGGTCTCTGCGAAGGCGCGGGTCTCATCCTGGCTGTCGAGCAGCAAGCAAACCTGGCACTCCTCGCAGAGGCACGGGAGACGTGACGCCAACTCTCGCACACACCGATCGATGACGCCACTATCCAAAGAGGTACACCAGTGAGCGAACATGACGTGGCCGTGGCTCTCGTCACGGGTGGGGCGAGCGGAATTGGAGCGGCCTGCTCTCGAGCGCTGGCGGCTCGCGGATTTCGCGTCGGAATCCATCATTTCCGCAGCGTCGACGCGGCGACGGCCCTCCTCGAGGAGCTGCCCGACGCGTTCCTGATCGACGGAGATCTGGGCCGCGTCGAGGTCTGCGACGCGATCTACCAGACCCTGCGCGCCAACGGTGGGCGCCTCGACGTGCTGGTGAACAACGCCGGGGTCACGCACAACGCGCCGATCTTCACCACCGACCTGGCGGATCTCGATCGCCTACTGCAGCTCAACGTGCGGGGGACATTTCAACTCACCAAACGTCTCTCGCGCCTGATGATGCGGCGCAAGCACGGTCGAATCATCAATATCTCCAGTGTTGTCGGCTCGACGGGGAACCCGGGGCAATCGGCGTACGCGATGACAAAGGCGGCTATCGACGCTTTCACGCGGACACTCGCGCGGGAGCTGGCTCCGTTCGGCGTGTTGGTCAACTCGGTCGCGCCGGGCTTGATCGACACGGCGATGAGCGAGTCTCTTTCCGAGGTCGTGCGCGATGCGATTATCGCTCGGGTGCCGCTGGGACGCGTCGGAAGGCCCGAAGAGGTCGCCGAGGTCGTCGCCTTCCTCGCCTCCTCGGCGAGTTACATCACGGGGACGACGATCCACGTCAACGGTGGATTGTACGGCGGTTGAGGCGATCGCTCGCGTGAAGGCACTTGCCCCGAGAGACAAAATCGACTACATATGCCCATTCGTACCGACGAGACGATAGGATGGGTATGCCCGAGCTCCGAAATTTTAGTATCATCGCCCACATCGACCACGGCAAGTCCACGCTGGCTGACCGTCTGATCCAACATACGGGAATGGTCGAGCTGCGGGACTTTCGCGATCAGATCCTCGATTCGATGGACATCGAGCGGGAGCGCGGGATCACGATCAAGAGCCAGACCGTGACGCTGCCGTACGTCGCAAAGGACGGCACCGAGTTCCAACTGAACCTGATCGACACTCCAGGGCACGTCGATTTCTCCTACGAGGTCTCCCGTGCGCTGATGTCGTGTGAAGGCGTGCTGCTGTTGGTCGACGCCTCGCAGGGCGTCGAGGCGCAAACCTTGGCTAATCTCTATGCCGCGATGGAGCAGGATCTAACGGTCATTCCCGTGATCAACAAGATCGACCTGCCGTCGGCAAACGTCGAGATGGTCAAGGAGCAGATCGAGGTCGACCTCGGCCTCGACTCGGATGGCGCGATTCTCTGCTCGGCTCGCGAGGGGATCGGGATCGAGGACGTGCTCGAGGCGATCTGCCACCGGGTTCCGCCGCCCAAGGGCGATCCCGCCGCTCCGCTGCGCGCGTTGATCTTTGACGCCCACTACGATCCCTTCCGGGGCACCGTCGTCGCCTGCCGGGTCGTCGACGGGAGCTATCAACCTGGTGATATCATTCGGATGATGTCGAACGGTTCGACATACAAGGTCGAAGAGCTCGGCTACTTCCGCCTCAAGCGCGAGCCGCGCAAGAAGCTGGTGGCTGGCGAGGTGGGCTATCTGATCTCGGGGATCAAGACCGTCTCGGACACCCGCATCGGCGACACGATCACCCTCGACGCCAGGCCAGCCGCGAAGCCGTTGCCCGGCTTCAAAGAGGTCAAGCCGATGGTCTTCTCGTCGATCTACCCGATCTCCGCCGAAGATTATCGGTCCCTCGCCGACTCCCTCGAGCGCTACACCCTCAACGACGCCTCGCTGATCTATCAGAAGGACTCGTCGGCCGCGTTGGGTCAGGGTTTCCGCTGCGGTTTCCTCGGGCTGTTGCACCTCGAGATCGTCCAGGAGCGCCTCGAGCGCGAGTTCGACCAGTCGATCATCATGACCGCGCCGAGTGTGCAATACCGCTTCACTCTCAACGACGGCAGCGAGGTGATGATCGACAACCCGGAGTACTACCCCGATCCGATGCAGATCAAACGCGCCGAGGAGCCCTACATTCGCGGCACGGTGCTGATGCCCGAGCGCTACCTCGGCAACGTGATCAAGCTCTGCATGGAGCGTCGTGGCGTCGACGCGAAGCTGAGCTACCCGACGCCGGGGCGCATCGAATACCAGGTCGACATGCCGCTGGCCGAGGTGATCTACGACTTCTACGATCGGCTCAAGACCGTCACGCAGGGGTACGGGTCGTTCGACTATCGGGTGATCGACATGCGCGAGGGGCCGCTGGTCAAGGTCGATATCATGGTCAACGGCGAAATCGTCGACGCTCTCAGTGTGATCGTGCACCGTGATCGCGCACGAGAGCGTGCGCTGGCGATCTGCGATCGCTTACAAGCCGAGATTCCGCGTCAACAGTTCAAGATCGCGATCCAAGGGGCGATTGGCGGTAAGATCATTGCTCGCTCGACGATCTCCGCCTTTCGCAAGGACGTCACCGCCAAGTGCTATGGGGGTGATATCTCTCGCAAGCGAAAGCTCCTCGAAAAGCAGAAGAAGGGCAAGAAGCGCATGAAGATGGTAGGGAACGTCGAGATCCCACAACGCGCCTTCGTCGCCGTGCTGCGCTCCGACGAAAACAACTGACCCCGTGTCGTGAAAAGAATGGACCGGCGGCTGGCGAAGCCAGCCCCGGACCGATAGGCGTTGAGGGATGCAACAAAAAGGGGTTCCCCGCCGACGCGTTTCGAAAGGGCAGGTGAGGGTGGATGGCTCCTTTCGTGTCGAAACGTAGTCGGCTTGGGGGATTGGACGAAGGCACGTTTTGAAACACTCTCGGCTTGCCATCCACCCCCGCTCTGGCTTGCCTATGTTGCAATAGTATTCACAAGGCCGATCGGTGTCAATCCGTATGTTGCAATCTCGCAACATTGCAGGGAGTTCTTGGTCCGTCGGACCGCGAGCGTGGACGGAAAGTCGCCGACCTTCAACGAAAATCTCGGCCACACCCGATCCGTTGGGGCTCGCGCCCCGATTTCGCGCTTTACTTCTGCGTTTGCTCGGCTATCCTCTAGCCTTTCGTTCGCCTGACTGGCATTTGCGTGGCGGGACGGCTATTCTGAATGTGGTGAACGCGCTCGGACGAGGTCGAGAATGAAAAGCGGACGTGGAATATTGGATGTTGGACTCTCCTTACTCGGCGTTGCGGTGATCGTGTTGGGCTTGGCTGCGTGCTCGAAGGGGTCGACGGTCGTCGACGAGCCCGATCAGAGCACGACGGTCTGCCAACCTCAGCTGAGACGCTGCAACGGCAGCGCTCTCGAGGTCTGTTCCCTGGACGGTAGCGGCTGGGAGGTGCTCGAGACCTGCGTATACGGTTGCGCATTCAACACGGCGCCGGCCCGCTGTTACGCGCTGTGCCCACCGGGTCACAAGCTCTGCTACCAAGAACGGCTCGTGACCTGCAACCCCGCTGGCGATGAATGGCTCGTCGAGCAGTGCCCCAACGGCTGCAACGAAGAGGGCAACCCGCCGGCCTGTTTCGTCTCGTGTGCGCCAGGGAGCAAGGTGTGCGACGGCGATTTCCTCAAGACCTGCAACGAGCAGGGCAACGGGCTCGAGCAGCCAGCGACGTGTGGCAACGGCTGCAACGCGGACAAGCAACCGAACGACTGCTACGCGCTCTGCCGCCCGGGTACGACGCGTTGCTTCGGCACCGCGATCCTCGAGACCTGCAACGCCGACGGCGACAAGTTCGACCGCCAGACCTGCGACACGGGGTGCAACTCGGGCGTCTCGCCCCACGCCTGTTATACCGATTGCCGGCCGGGGGCGACGCGCTGTAAAGACGACAAGACGCTCCAGACCTGCAACAGCGAGGGCAACGGCTGGAACGACAGCCCCTGCAGCGAAGGTTGCAACGGCACCCTCGATCCACCGGCCTGCCAGGTCTGCAAACCGAAGTCGAAAAAGTGCGACGGAAAAGAGCTCAAGACCTGTCTCGACAGCGGGATCGGCTACGAGTCGACGGGGTGCAACATCGGCTGTAACGCCCTCTCCGATCCGCCGAGCTGCTATGGGACCTGCACACCCTTCGAGCGCCGCTGCTCGGGGAACGTGCTCCAGGAGTGCGATCAGACCGGTAACAGCTGGGGGACGATCGACGACTGCTCGCCCTACACCTGCGACAGCCAACGCCTCGAATGTCAGGGCTGTGCACCGAACGAAAAGCGCTGCAAGAACGGGAACCTCGAGCAGTGCAAGAGTGACGGCAGCCAGTTCGACCCGCTCGCCGATTGCGGCTCGAAGGGCTGCGACGAGCAGAACCTGGCCTGCTATGCGGTCTGCAAACCGGGAAAGGTCTGCAACGGCGACGTCCTCGAGGTCTGCAATTCCGCGGGAACCGAGAAGACGAGCGAGACCTGCACCTACGGCTGTGACGCGAACAACGGCGTCTGCTACCCCGAGCTGACCCTGACGGTTGGCGGAGATGTTTTCGTCTTCGAGAACCAGGCAGCGTCGATCGGCGCCAACGCGACGGGCGGCGATGGGACGTACAGCTATCTGTGGAAGCCGGCGCGCGGGTTGTCCGATCCGAAGATCGCCAATCCCAGCGCCAATCCGTCCGAGACGACGACCTATCGCGTGACCGTGACCGACGGGCAAGGCAACTCGCTGACGAAGCGGGTCACGGTGGTCAAGTACAATCGCCGCGTCGATCTCCAGGAGTGGGACGAGGTCTACCTCAAGACGCCGAACAACACGACCGACCCCGATCTGCCGGTCTGGTTGCAGCCGGACAGCGATCCCGAGACGCCGAGCTTCGAGCGCACGGTCACGGGGAAGACGCACGGCGCGATCCTCGTCAGTCCCTTCGTGCTCAAGAACGTGATCGTCACGGGGCGTTTCGTGGTCAGCGGGACCACCGACGACGACTACCTGGGCTTCGTCTTCGGCTACCAGAACGAGCATCAGTTCTACGCCTTCGACTGGAAGAAGACCTCGCAGTCCTACTCGGAGTGCGGCGGATACGGCAACAACGGGATGCGGCTCAAGCTCTTTGACAGCGACGCGCCGATCGTCGACTGCGCCGCATTTTGGAAGAGCGATGTCTCGACGCTGGCGGACGTCGATATCCTCGTGCCCGCCGGAACGACCCCCAAGGCCTGGGCCAACGACGTGACCTACCGCTTCGAGCTGCGCTACAAGCCAGCGGAGATTCAGGTTACGATCTACCAAGAAGATCAGATGGTCCCGCCCTCTCTCCTCGAGCTGCGCGTCCTCAACTCGACCGACGCGACGTTCGATGAAGGGCGGATCGGCCTGTACACCTACTCCCAGGAGAAGGTGAAGTTCTTTGACGTGACGATCAATCCCCTACCGTGATCGCCTCTCAGTGGAGCTGGCGCGGTAGCTGCGGTTGGCTCGTGGTCTTTGGCGGCGCTGGCTGTTGCCCGGCGCGCGTCGTTCGCAGATGATTCTGCAACAATGAGGTCAACAGATAGAGCTCGCCGATGCCGAGGTCGGGCGCGTTGATTTCGCCCAGACGGCGCGATGGCGTGGCGATCGATTGGGCGTTCGGCGGTCGTAGGGCGATCGCGCAGCGCCGATCGGGCAGCGAGACCTCGAGACCGACCTCTGACACCGCTCGCAGCGGGACCGAACGGTGTTGGCGACGAAACCAGCCGTGCTCGATCAGGATGTGCAGGTTCTCCGCGACGACGACGACGCGTTGGCGCGCGCGGTAGCGGCTGACGAGGCGGATCGTGGCGGCGGTTGCATAGCCGAACAGCGCGGCGACGATCACGGCGTGGGAGATCCCGACGATCCAGCGCGGCAGCGCGGTGAGGGCGAGAAACGCGGCGACGGCGACGGTCAGGCTGACCAAGGCGATCGCGAAGAGCATCGTCTCGAAGATGTCGATTCGCCCGCGCCACTCGACGTGCGGCTGCTCGGTGGCGCTGCGCACGTCGAGGGCCGTCGGCAGAGCGAGGGCGACCACGCGGTCCGAGGGGCGCGAGAGATCGATCGCCCGCGAGAGCTCGCGGCAGAGGTGATTGGCGACCGTCGGTTTTGTCGTCGCGTGGAGGATCCAGGTGCTGCGGTCGCGCAGCAGCAGCTCGACCCGATAGCGCGGGCCCTCTTTGGTCACCTGAAAGCCGCGGAACAACCCGTAGGGCAGGGCGATTCGCTGGGGCTGGCCATTGACGTTGGTCTGCTCGATCTGCAACTTGCCGACGTCGGAGTCGAAGACGAAGCGCGGATGGCGTCTGGCGCGGAGCAGCATCCAGGTCGAGAGGCTCGTGCTGAAGAGGCCGAGGCTCGCGAGCAAGATCGCTTCGCCACCCGCGGACCAGTGCGGGCTGTGGGCCAAGAGCACGAAGCCGATTCCGCTCAGGAGTAGTCCGAGCCCAAGCGAGGTGAACATCAGCACCGCCCCGAGACGTTGTCGCGGATGAATCAGCTCGAGACGTTCAGGTTGGCTCGGTCGGCGTCGCAGTCGCATAGAATCCCATCCTGAGATACTGTAGCACTACGATCGACAATTTGCCGCGCGCTTTTATTCATTTTCGGCGTCGACGTCGATAATTCGACCACCGGTGCGGCTCTCCGGACGATCGTCGGCGGCTTTCCGTGCGCCGCCGAGGGGCGTGACGACGATCTGACGTTCGTGGATCTTCCGCACCACATAGCGCTTGATCCGGTCGCGGATCAGCCGTCGCAGTGGCGGGATCAGCAGCAAGAAGCCGCACAGGTCGGTGAGCACGCCGGGTGTGAGCAGCACCACGCCAGCGATCAGAACCAAGAGCCCCTCGAGCATCGCGTCGGTGGGCACGTTCATTTGATTGAACTCGCGGCGGATCTGTTCGATGATCTGCAGACCCTGGTCGCGCGCCAGGGATGCGCCGAGGACTCCGGTCACGAGGACCAGACCGAGCGTGGGCCAGAAGCCGATGAAATCGCCGATCTGGATCAGGAGCAGGATCTCGGCCAGCGGTACGAGGATGAAGAGCAGTAGGAGACGTGTGAACATAGTGCGTCTCTATCCGATCGGGAGCGTGAAGTCAAACGGTGAGGCGATGAGCATGACACGTGAGGTGCGAGAACCGCGAGACGATGAGGAGTGGCGGGCGAGCTACGAGCTGCGCTGGCGCGTACTGCGCGCGCCCTGGGACCAGCCGCGCGGTAGTGAGCGCGACGAGCAGGAAGAGCGGTCGCTGCATCGCGTCTGCGTCGAGCTCGCCGCCGATGGCGCGCTGCTGCGTGTGATCGGTACCGCCAGGGCGCACCATCTCGGCGAGGGGCGGGCTCAGATTCGCTACATGGCGGTCGAGGAATCCTGCCGCGGGGAGGGCGTTGGAGCCGATCTTCTCATCTCGTTGGAGGAGGCGTTGCGGGCTGACGGCGTCGTCGAGGTCGTTCTCAATGCGCGGGAGAGCGCGCTTCGCTTCTACGAACGCGCCGGATATCGCGTCGTCGGTGAGGCCGAAACGCTCTATGGCGAGATTCCTCACGCTCGGATGGCAAAGAGTCTCTGACGGCCGCGCGGATGGCGTGGCTGCCGGCGGCGTGTCGCTCAATTCGAGAGGTTTCGCGCTCGACAGCGCAAGCGATACTCTCGGCGCGTCGCGTGTCCTCGGCGGCTCCACGTCGTCCAGCGCCCGCACGCCGCGCCGTGGTCGTAGTGCTCGAGCCGATAGGGTTCGCCCGAGCGGTAGAAGCGCGTGACGATGCCGTGCACCTGGCCATCGACGTACGTCGCCTCGAGCTTGCGCGTTCCGCTCTCGTACCACTCGCTGAACGAACCGTGAGGCTGGCCGAAGCGCAGTGTCTTTTGCTCGGAGAGCCTGCCGTTGCGGTACCAGGCGCGATAGGCGCCATCGTAGTGTCCCCGCTCGAGCCGGTAGAGCGCCGAAGGTCGGCCGTTGTCGTACCATTCGCGCCAGATTCCGCTCTGATTGCCCAGGTGATAGAAGCCCTCGCGCCGTTTCCTCCCGTTGGCGTGCCACGTCGTCCAGCGCCCGTCGTGGAGGCCGAAACGGTA
>JAGQJP010000266.1 GCA_020430585.1 Myxococcales bacterium
CCGCTCCGCCGCGAGCCAGAGCGGTTGATCGCCGTGAGCTACAACCCGGAGAACCTGAAACATCAGAGCGAGATCGGCTACTTTGCCGGTGCGCCCGTGCAGCTGGTGCTGGCGCGCGCCCGGGACGTCGAGGCCGCCCTCGGCTCGGTGTACGGGCTGACGGCGGTCAAGCCCCTTCCCGATACGCAGGTCGCCGCCCAGTATCTCCACCTGCGATTCGACGACACCACGCCGCAGCTGGAGGTCGCGCGGCTGAGGCGACGACCGAGCACGCTTCGGCATCGATTTTCGGGCACCCTTCCCCGTCGATTCGAAGAGATCGAGCTGCTCGAGCGGATCAGTGTCGGCGGGATGGCGGAGATCTACCGCGGGATCGACCATTGCGATCCCGAGCCGAGAGAGGTGGCGGTCAAGATGCTCCTTCCGGGCCACGACCGGGAGCCGCGTTTCCTCGAGATGTTCCGCGACGAGGCGCGGATCGCGGCGCACCTTCGACACCGCAACATCTGCGACGTCTACCGCTCGGGCGTGCTCGACACCCAGCCCTACCTCGTGATGGAGTTCATCGACGGCCTCGATCTACGCAGCCTGCTCGAAGTCTACGCCCTCGAGCACGACGAGCGGATCGCCCTCGCGATCCACATCGTCGTCGAGGTCGCCGACGCGCTCGCCTACGCCCACGAGCTGCGCGACGATAGCGGGCAGCCGCTGCAGCTGATCCACCGCGATGTCAGCCCGCCGAACATCCTGATCGATCGCCACGGCGCCGTGAAGCTGATCGACTTCGGCATCGCGAAAGTGCTCGGCAACTTGGCCCGCACGCAGGCGGGAATGCTGAAGGGCAAGCTAGGCTACATGTCACCCGAGCAGATCGCCTGCACACCGCTCGATCATCGAAGCGATCAGTTCTCCCTGGCGATCGTGCTCTGGGAGCTCCTCACGGGGCAGCCACTGTTTCGCGGCTCGACGGACATCGAGACCTTGGAACGCCAGACCTCGATGCGAATTCCCGACGCGAGACAATATCTGCCAACCATCCCACGCGATCTGCTGACCATCGTCGAACGAGCGCTCGAGCGCCATGTCGACGGGCGCTTCGCGAACTGCGCGGCTTTTTCGGACGCGCTGCGGGTACATCTCCCCGACGAGGGGCATGCCGAGCGCATGCGCCGTCTGGGGCTCTGGGTCGCGAGCAACCTCCGAGTCGACAGCTGAGTCGGCCCCGCGCGATCGCATCCCGCTGCGCCGCACCGCTCAACGCGACGAGCCGACAACGAGAATCTTCATAGCGGTGGAGCCCCAGCCCGCCGGGACGGCGAGCCGGGTGATCCTCCGGAGTCGTGTCGTGAAATCGTAGAGTGATCCCTCAGGGGAGGCACATCTGCGGCGCGGATAGGTCGGGATCGGAGAAGTAGAGATGCGTTTGCGTCTTGCAGCTCGTGCCATTCGTGCAGCCCGTTCCCGTGCAGGAACAGACGCCCCAATCGCCGTTGCAGACCGGACCGTACTTGTGTCCCGAACAATCGACGTTGGAGTTGCACAGACAGAACACCGCCCCGCTCTGCTGAAGCTCGCAGCTCGGTCCGAGGGCGTCGGGGTTCTTGTTCGGACCGGTACACTCGTTGTCGTCCGACGGTTTGTCCGGATCGCACTCTTCGCAGTAGTTGTCGATGCAGACGTAGGTCCAGGGGTTCGAGTTGTTTCGGCAGTGTCCGTCGTTGGTGCAGGGCACACAGCGATAGAGCGGCGCCGACTCGGTCCCCGTGTTGGCGCAGGCCGCCAACCCCGTGGTCTTGCAATCGTCGTCGACCGAGCAGGTGCAGACGTTGTCGACGCACTTGCCGCCCTTCGAGTTTCCGCTCGCCCTGCAGTCGAAGTCGGTGACGCACTCGAGGCACTTGTAATTCGCCGCGTCACAGTAAACCTTGGTGCTCGACGCGTTCGTGCAGTCGCTGTTGACGTTCGCCTTGCAGGTCCCACCATCGCAGGTGCCACGCAGACACTCTTCGTCCTTCGTGCAACCCGTGCAGCTCCCGCTGCTGCAGACCGTCGGATCCGTCGAATTGGCCTTGCAATCCGAGTCGATCTGGCAGCCGACGGCCGTCAACTTCGTGTTGCTCCCGTCGCACTCTTTGGTCCGGCAGGTGTCGGTCGTCGCGTCGCAGATCTGCGCGACGGCATCCAGACAGTTGTTCGTGTTGCCGTTGCAGGAGCAGCTGAAGGGCTTGTTCAGGTTGCAGATCTTACCCTTCGAGCTCGTCGTACAGTCGGTGTCACCCAAGCACTCCTTCTTGGCGCAGCTGCCGAAGCTCGCCGAGTCGGGAATGTTGCACCAGGCCCGGGCTTGGCAATCGGTATCCCCTTCGGGACAGAGCGCTTGGCACTCGGTGTCTTGGGTACAACCGCAGTTCAACACCTCGTCGCCGTTCGTCGTCTTCACGACGCCGCACTTCGGACCGCGCGTCGACTTCGAGCAGTGTGCGTCGGTGGTGCAGTTCCAGAGCACGCACTGATCGGTGTACTTGCCGCCTGCGACCGTCCCGTTCTTGTTGCAGTACGCGTAGTCGCCGAACCCGGGATCGTAGGGGCAGTCGTTGTCTTTGTCGCAGGTCTTGGCGCAGATCGCGTTGCTCCCGAAGAGGGCGTTCATACAGTAGGTTCCCGAGATCGCGGAGCAATCGGCGTTCGTCTTGCACTCGACGGTGCAGACGTTCCTTCCACCCGTGAAATCGGAGATCGACGTGGTCAGCGAGGTGAAGATGTCGAGCTGAATCGTGCCGAAATTGGTGCAGATCTCGGACTTGCAGTCGCCGTTCGAATCACAGAGGTCGCCCGTGTCGAGGGTCTTGTTCTCTTGAATCGAACCACAGACGCCGGCGCCTAGACACTTGCCTTTGAGGGGGCTGGTCGCCGAGCAATCGAGGTCCGTTTTGCAGCCGAGACCCTTTTCGACGGTGACGTCGATCGTGTAGTCGTAGAGTTGCGTCGTCGTCGTCGCGCCATCCTTGAGCACCTCGAGGAAGTACTTTCCACCCTTGAGGCCATAGAGCTCGATCTTCGAGAAATCGCCACGATTTCCCGTAAAGCCGACGGTCGCCAACGTATCGTAGTCGTGGAGCAGCCCGATCAGCCGCCCGTCCTTGCTCTCGTCGCACGGGGCGGTGCATTTGAGGGTGAGGGTGATCGTCACCTTGTCGCCGTCGTCGAAGGTCATGTAGAACCAGTCGGAGTCATCGTCGCAGATCTTCGCGTCGATCTTGCCGACATTGCTGGTCAGCGTCAGCTCGCTGGCGGTCGAATCGGAGATGTTCACCTCGTAGTCATCGTCCGTGCCGGTGCAGGCCGATTTCGTCGGTTTCTGGGTGCAGCGGTTGGTGTCCTGGCTGCAGTACTCGTTCGATCCCGTGCAATCGGCGTCTTTCGTGCATCCGGGGAGGATCTTGACCTGGTAGCTCCCGGCGCCCTGATACGCCTCGAATTGAACGTAGTACGTTCCCACCTCGAGACGCACGCTCAGCGCGTTGAAGCCGACGCCGTCGCTGCCAGCACCGTCGTCGAGGGAGTTGTCGACGAGATCGGTTCCATTCGAACCGAAGACCGCGATGTCGTGATATTTGTCGACGCCGTTGTACGAGAGCTCGATGTGGTACACGCCAGCCTTGGTCACATCGAGCTTGAACCAGTCGGAGTCACCCTCCTGGCAGAAGACGAGGTTTTGCGTCGTACCGTCGAGCGGGAAATTGTTGATTCCGCTCGCATTGTACGATGCCACGCCGAGGCCGTCGTCCGAGCAGGAGACGGTGTCGCTCGTGTTCGTGTCGGCCACGTTGGTGTCGGGTACACTGGTGTCCGGCTGGACGAAGTCGGTGAAGGACACGTCTGGCGTGTTCTGGTCAACCGTCGTCGTGGTGTCGTTCGTCGTCGCGACGTCTGCCGCGTCGGCGACGGTCGATTTCTTCGAGGAGCCGCCACAGCCCCCGAGCACAACGAGCATGAATCCGGCTAGGACCAAACCGGTCGTTCGCCTCGGCATTCTGGTATTCATTGGAACCTCCCTCTCACTGGTGAGCCCAGAAGGGGTTACTCTATCGACGAGAATGGGCGATGTCAAACGATTTGAGGCTCATCTCACTGCGGCACGCAGCCATAGAATACGGGGTCCGATAGGAGCAGCACACAGCTGTATCCGGACTTGCACGGCGTCCCGTTCGGATCACAGCCGCAGAGCCCAAAGCAGGTCGGCCCGTACTCCGAGTTCGCGCAATCGGCGTCTTCATTGCAGCCGCAGAGGTTGCTGTCGGTGTCGCAGACCGCGCCGAACGGGTGGCTCGCGCACTGGGTCGAGCTCTTGCAGTGTTTACAGACGTCGTTGATGCACGCCTGGTAGTAGTTCTCCGAGTAGCTCGCGCAATCGGCATCGACGTTGTTGCAACCGATCTGTACCCGCAGCTTGTAGGTCCCGTTGGTAAAGGGTGTGAATGGCGGATCGCACTCGAAGGCGTGGACCTGAAGGTAGTAGGTCCCCGATGACATGTTGTAGACCTGCCCGTTCTCTCCCGCCTGGGTCGCGTTCGAGTAGTGTACGACGACAAAGCCGGACACGCTGTCGTGCTGGTAGAGCTCGAAGTCGTAACAGACGCCGTCACTCGATGTGACGTCGATGATCAGCGCGGCGTCGGTGGGGACCTCGATCCGATACCAGTCTGCCTGCGCACCTTCGCAGAGCTTCAGATTTTCGTAGGTCCCCGATGTGAGCGGCGTCGCCGAGAGCACGCCCACGGCGGTCGTGCCGAGGTCATCGTCGACACAGCTCAGCGCGTCGCCGTCGCTCGAGCTGTCGCCTGTCGCGTCGGCGCTCCCATCATCCTCGCTGATATCGGTGCTGTCGTTCGGCACGACGCCGTCGGCCCCATCATCTCCGTCGAGCTCCGCGAGGTCAGCAACCTGGGTGTCACCCGAGAGATCGCTCGCGCTGTCGCCCGTCTGGTCTCCTGCATCGGAAACCGTGGAGTCGAGCGTCCCGCCGTCGTCGGTGTCCGCGGTGAGATCGCCCAGCACGGCATCGCTCGTCGGCTGGTCGGCTGTGCTCGTGTCGCCAACCTGGGCATCCTCTTGTTTGACGTCGAGGGAGACGAGGTCGATCGTCGCGTCTGCTGGCGGCAGACTGAAGTCGAAGGTCGGAACGTCCTGGGTGACCGTCGAATCGGACGTGCCGAGGATGTCATTGCCGCCCACCTGAACGTCGATGTCTCCGTCGACCGTCTTGGACGAGCTCCCACAACCGAGAGCGATGAGCGATGTGAGCAACACCAGTAGTAGCGCGGAGCGAGTGTGCGTCGTCATATCAGAACCCTCCATCGACAACAAGAGGGCGA
>JAGQJP010000267.1 GCA_020430585.1 Myxococcales bacterium
CTATCACCGCACGATCGATCGCCTCCGCGAAGAGCGGCTCGGCGACGGCAAAGTCGGCACCACGGGGCGCGGGATCGGCCCGACCTACGAGGACTACGTCGCTCGCCGCGGCGTTCGCCTGCACGACATGGTCGATGAAGAGAGCCTCTCGGCTGCGCTGGATCGAGTGCTCGACGAGCGCAACGCCGTGATCGAGTGGCTCGGCGGCGAGCCCTGCGCCAAAGACGCGATCGTCGAGGAGCACCTGCGCTACGCCGAGCGGCTGCGGCCGTTTCTCTGCGACGTCACGCCGTTGTTGGTCCAGGCGAGCAAATCGAACGAGGAGGTGATCTTCGAGGGCGCCCAGGGCACGTTGCTCGACGTGACCCACGGAACCTATCCCTACGTCACCTCCTCGTCGACGATCGCAGGTGGCGTCTGCACGTCCCTCGGAATCGGCCCTCAAGAGATCGACTTGATCATCGGAGTCGCCAAGGCCTACACGACGCGCGTCGGCGCGGGCCCGTTTCCGACCGAGCAGGACAACGAGCTCGGTGAGCTCTTGCAGCAGCGGGGCAACGAGTTCGGCTCGACCACGGGGCGCCGTCGTCGCTGCGGCTGGCTCGACGGGCCGGCGCTGCGGTATGCCGTCCGCGTCAACGGGATCACCAGCTTGGCGATCACCAAGCTCGACGTTCTCTCTGGACTCGACACGATCAAAGTCTGCGTCGGCTACGAGTACAAGGGCGACATCCTCTCCGAGCTCCCGACGAACCCCCGCATCCTCGCCCAATCCCGCCCGATCTACGAGAAGTTCGGCGGTTGGCAGGAGGACATTTCCCAAGCGACCTCCTACGACGACCTACCCGATGCGGCCAAGGACTATCTCCACTGGATCGAAGTGCTCGCCAATCGTCGTATCGTGATGATCTCCTGCGGTCCGGGCCGCGGCCAGACCTTGCTGCGCGACATCGGCCTGTACAAGGAGATTTCGAAAGAAGTGGTTGGCGAATCCGGTTCTGTAGGGTAAGTTGGACGACATCCAAGCGGAAATTTTATTCGCGCCGCAAGTAGTGGTAAGCTAAGTTCGCCTTAGGTATGTCCAATTCGGCGGAAAGGTGGTCCGTTACGCACGTATGGCCGATGGGGAACGGTTCGGTAACTACATCCTCCTGAAACGCCTCGCAGTAGGCGGTATGGCCGAGGTGCATCTAGCGAAGACCGAAGGGATCGAAGGCTTCGAGAAGTATCTGGCGATCAAGATCGTTCACCCCCGCCTCGCCGAAGACGAAGAGATTATCGGCTCGTTGATCCGCGAAGCGAAAATCGCCGTCCAGCTCAACCACGTCAACATCGGCCAGATCTTCGATCTCGGAAAAATCTCCGACCGCTACTATGTCTCGATGGAGTACATCGACGGCTACGATCTGTTCAAGATCATGTCCACCGCCGCCGAGAAAGACATCCACGTCCCGTTCGACGTCGCCGCCTTCATCGCCCACGAGGTCTGTGCCGCGCTGCACTACGCCCACAATCGCGTCGATCGCAAGGGGCGGGCCCTGCACCTGATCCACCGCGACGTCAGCCCGCAGAACATCATGGTCTCGCACCAGGGCGAGGTGAAGCTCGTCGATTTCGGCATCGCCAAGGTTTCCGATCAGATCTCCCGCACCCAGACGGCGATCGGGGTGATCAAGGGCAAGTTCTATTACATGAGCCCCGAGCAGGCGAGCGCCCAAAAGCTCGATTCGCGCTCGGACATCTACTCGCTCGGGATCTGCAACTACGAGATGATCGCCGGCCACATGCTCTACCACGACGAGAACGGCCCGAACGATGCGGTGACGATCCTCGAGAAGATCCGCCGCTCGAAGATCCCGCCGCTGCGCTTGTCGCGGCCCGATTGCCCGCCAGAGTTCGAGCAGATCGTCCTCAAGTCCCTGCAACGCGACGTCGCCAAGCGCTATCAGAGCGCCCGCGAGTATCAGCTCGATCTCACGCGCTTCCTCTTTCAGAAGTACCCCTCCTTCAATCGGATGGTCGTCGCGGACTTCATGCAGAAGCTCTTCAGCGAGACGACAACCGCGCCGACGACACGCCCCGAGGTCAAGAGTGAAGAGCGCCGCACCTACGGCTCGAACAGCGCGTCGGCGTTGATGTCGCGCAACGAGTATGCGCCGACCGACTCGAGCGTGATCTTCAAGCTCGGCGACCTTCCGGGGACCTCGATGGACGTGCCGCAAGGCGGCGCGCGGGTCGTCGACAAGCAGGAGCTGCGCACCGAGCTCTTCACCGCGGGAGCCGCGGGGCTGAAGGAACAGCGCCCGGGTCTCTCACAGAAACGGAACGACTTCAAGGCGTTGGCCAACGAGCTTCCGACGCGGATCGTCGATGAAGAGTCGGTCCGCGACTTCGCCGTCGACCTCGGCGGCCTCGATCCGTCGTCGATGGACGGAGACGAGGCGCCGAAGACGATCGTCGATCCGCGCTACGTCGGCTCGGACGACGTGGAGTTTCGCGATTTCGACCTCGACATCTCGACCTCCAGCACGGGCGCCGACTCTCAGGAGCTCGAGGTCGACCTCGACGCCCTCTTGGCCAAGGTCGACGAGAAGCTGGCACCCGCCGAGCTGCCAACGGCGATCCTCGATCCGAACGATACGGCGACCAAGATATTCGGCACCAATGGTCCGCCCAAGCCGATCATTCCCTCGTCGAAAGCGCCGTCTGGCCCGGGCAGCGGTCCGCGATCCGTCGTCGAGCAGCGCCCGACGCAGCTGGTCGCCAGCACGTCCAATCCCAGCGTCGAGGCGCCACACCTGTCGCGCCATCAGGTCGCTCCCTCGCGCGTGTCGACGCCGGCGATGCCGATGCCGATGCCGGGCCCGAGCCTGCTCAGCGACTCGAAGTTGATCTTCAAGCTCGTCGTCGCTGGGACGGCCTTTCTCGCGATCGTCTGCGCGCTGTTGGTTTGGCACATCTACTTTCGCGGCCGCGGCGAGGCGAAGACGGGGCGCGTGACGATCCACTCCACCCCCTCCGAGGCGACCCTCTTCGTCAACGGCGAAAAACAGACCGAGACGACGCCGCTCAAGCTCGAGCTGACACCCGGCAAGTACCGACTGACCTTCGCCAAAGAGGGCTTCAAGCAGCTCAACGAGATCCTCGTGATCGAGGCCGACGGCGACACGACGATGCGAGTCAAGCTCACACCGGTCCCGGGGAAGATCTACATCACCTCCGAACCGAAGGGGGCCGAGGTATGGGTCAAGGGCACCTTCCAGGGCCGCACGCCCTGGGTTCTCGACAACATCCAGCGGGGTGAGCGTTTGACGATCCTGCTCAAGAAAGACGGCTTCTACAACGCGCTGCGCAGCGTGACCCTCGGGCTGCAAAAGACGAGCGATCGAATCCACGTCAAGCTCGAGAAGGGAAACTGAACGATGGACTTCGGCGCCGAGTTGCCCTTCTACCTCCGCGCGCCATACCCCTATCTCTACGTCGTGACGTGGGAAGAGGCGCGGCTGCAGCGCATCGTGCGTCAGGTTTGCAGCCAGCAGTCGCTCGCCTTCGAGACCTGGAGCGGGTCGGGCGAGGACTCGGTGAACGAGCTGTTCAAGCGCGTTCTGGCGACGACGGGTCCGCGCGTCTTCTTGCTCTGCGACTTCCACGTCGAGCTTCAGCAACCCCACGTCGTGCGCTCGCTGCGCAACCTGTCGTCGCGGCTGATCCGCGAGAAGGCGACGCTCATCATCTCGTCACCGCTGCGGCGGATCCCCCTCGAGCTGGACAAGGAGCTCACGCTGTTGGAGCTTCCGCTACCGAGCGACACCGAGCTGCGCGCCCTCACCGAGGCGATCCTGCGCGAGCAGCAGATCGACCCGAAAGGGCTGCCCCTCGAAGCGCTCGTTCGCGCGGCGCGGGGTCTCACCGAGGTCGAAGCGTATCGCGCGATCAGCAAGATGCTGCTGATGACGAAGAAGGGCGCCGCAGGCGATCCCGTGGCGTCGATCGTCGACGAGAAGCGGCAGCTACTGCGGCGCTCGCGGATGCTCGAGTTCTACGATCAGCCGACGACCCTCGACGACGTCGGCGGTCTGAACGAGCTCAAGGGTTGGCTGCGGGAGCGAGACGGCGCATTCGGTGACGAGGCGCGTCGTTTCGGTTTGCCGCTCCCGCGGGGTCTTCTGCTCGTCGGTGTGCAAGGATGCGGCAAGAGCCTCTGCGCCAAGTCGATCGCGAGCCTCTGGCGCCTTCCGCTCGTCCGCTTCGACGTCGCGAACCTCTTCAACCGCGAGTACACGCCGGAAGAGAGCATGCGCCAGGTGATCCAGCTCGCCGAGGCGATGTCGCCGATCGTCCTCTGGATCGACGAGATCGACAAGGCGTTTCA
The DNA here is from genome assembly GCA_020430585.1 of Myxococcales bacterium. Classification (GTDB taxonomy): domain Bacteria; phylum Myxococcota_A; class UBA9042; order JAGQJP01; family JAGQJP01; genus JAGQJP01. The sequence continues at coordinate 4,373 of JAGQJP010000267.1, forward strand.
AGGGCGCGGGAGCGATAGCGACGCGGTGCTGCGCGTCTTCGGAACCTTCATCACCTGGATGCAGGAGAAGACGCGCCCCGTCTTCGTCGTCGCCACGGCGAACGCGATCGATCACCTGCCGCCCGAGATGATGCGCAAGGGGCGCTTCGACGAGATCTTCTTCGTCGACCTCCCCGATGTCCACGATCGGGCGGAGATTCTCGCGATCCAACTCGTGCGCCACGGCCGCTCGGCGCAGAGCTTCGACCTGATGGGGCTGGCTCGTGCGACCGAACACTTCTCGGGTGCCGAGCTCGAGCAGCTGATCGTCTCGGGCCTGTTCCGTGCGTTTCAGCGCAAGGGCCAGCTCGAGGAGGCGGATCTCCGCGCCGCCTCGGCGGAGATCGTACCGCTCTTCTTCACCTACGAAGAGTCGATCAAAGCGCTGCGCGAATGGGCTCGCCAGCGCGCCCGCGCCGCCAGTCGCGACACGTCGCTGCTCGACCTCTTCGGCTCCGGCAAACCGAACGCTTGACCGCGTGGCGTTCATCGTCGCCGTTCCGTGGCGGCGAGGGTCCAGGCGTCGACCCGCCTGGCGCCCGCAGCACGCAACGTCTCCATCAGCGAGCGCAGCGTCGCCGCCGTGGTGACGACGTCGTCGACCACCAGCAGGCGTCGACCGCGAACAGCGCGGGCGCCACGCACGACGAAGGGGCTCTGATCCATCGCCTGTCGGCGCTCATCGGCACCGCGCTTCATCTGCGCTCGGGTTTGCCGCAGAGGGCGGCGGATCAGCGCGCTCGGTTGGTGGGTGAGCCCGCTCCGACGACAGAGGGCCGCGGCTAGCAGGCCCGCCGGGTTGTACCCTCTGCGTCGCATCGCCGCGGATGACGAGGGAACGTGCACGACGCCGTCGATGTCGGCCGACGTGAGCCAGGGCGGCGGGTGTGCGGCCATCAGAGAGCTCAACGGGCTCGCCAGATGCATCGCCCTCTCGTACTTCAGGCGCCAGATCGCGCGCTGCAGGTCGCCGCCGTAGAGGTAGGACGACCAGAGCCGCGATCCGTCCGCTAGCGCGCCGCAGCACGCCGGCTCGAGGCGCAGCGCCGTCGGCGCACCACAATGCGGACAGAACGCGTCGACGGGCAGCAGCGAGATCTCACAGATCGAGCAGAGTGTCGCCCCGTCGGGGCGCTCGCCGTCGCATCCGGGGCAGCGCCTCGGGAACAGTAGATCGAGGGTCGCAGCGAGCCACATCGCGTCTCACATCTTGTGGTAGGGCTCTCCGCGGATCAGCGTCTTGGCGCGGTAGATCTGCTCGGCCAGGACGACGAGGGCCAACGAGTGCGGCAACGTCAGCGGGGAGAGCGAGAGCTTCTCGTCCACGTTTTGCAAGAGTTGGGCCGAATGGCCGAAGGCGCCGCCGATCAAAAAGGCGACCCCGCTGCGCGAGGCGACGCGCTGATTGTCGAGGTGAGTGCTGAAAGCGGGTGAGTCGAGCATCCGCCCGCGCTCGTCGAGGGCGATCGTCCGAAACCCCGCGGGGACGCGCTGGAGCAGTCGCTCGCCCTCCTCGTCCCTGGCGCGCTGTGCCTCGCTCTCGGAGCTGGCGCGATGCTGCCGCACCTCGATCCAATCGCACTCGAAGGTCGGGCGCGCGCGGCGCAGGTAGTCTTCAACCGCTTCGCGGATCGGGCGCTGCCGCTCTTTTCCGACGCTGAGGACGAGAATCTTCACACCCATTCCGCTCGTGCGTTGGCCCTCATTGGACGCACCGATGTAGGAGATCACCAGGAAGATCGAGCGGATATCCGCCAAGCGTGCAAACCGTCCAGTGACGGTTGGACGCCGTCCAACGGCAGAGATCAGGGCTCGGCCGGCTCGCCTACCTCTGGGGCGGGGGCGAGCCCGCCGCCCGACGGGAAATCGACCTCGACCCGCGGTGCGTCGCGCCAGAGCTTCTCGAGCTCGAAGACGTGGCGCATCTGGTAATGGAAGACGTGTACGACGACATCCCCGCAGTCCATCAGGATCCACTGGCCGAGCTGTTCGCCCTCGACGCCGATTGGCCGCATCTTGTGGCTGCGCAGCTCGTCGCCGATCGCCTGGGCGATCGCCTGGACGTGCCGATCCGAGGTGCCTTCGCAGATCACCAGGAAATCGGTGTAGTCGACCTTCTCGTGCACATCGAGGCACACGATCTCGTTGGCTTTTTTCTCATAGGCCACCGTTGCGATGTGGCGCGCCATCTCGACGCCCTGCAGCGGTTTCGGTTTCGCAATCGATTGGGGTACGATGCTACGCACGAATCTGTCCATCTCCATAAATAACGAACTTCTGGCTCGTCAGCTCCCGCAGGCCCATCGGGCCGTAGGCGTGGAGCCGGGTGGTCGAGATACCGATCTCGGCCCCGAGCCCGAGTTGGTTGCCATCAGAGAAACGCGTCGAGGCGTTGACCATCACCACCGACGAGTCGATGCGCCGCACGAACTCGCGGGCGCGGGTATAGTTTTCGGTGACGATCGCTTCGGTGTGGTCGGAACCGTAGCGCTGGATGTGGGCGATCGCTTCATCGAGCGAGTCGACGACGCGGACCGAGAGGATCAGGTCGAGGTATTCGGCGCTCCAATCCTCTTCCGTTGCGGCCTTCGCCGCTGGAAATGCGTCGCGGGTTTGGGAACAGCCGCGGATTTCCACGCCCGCGCTGGCGAGCGCATCGAGCAGCGCGGGCAGCAACGTCGAGGCGTGGGCGCGGTGGACGAGCAGCGTCTCCATCGCGTTGCAGACCCCGGGCCGCTGCACCTTGGCGTTCAGGGCGATCGCCGTCGCCTTGTCCGCGTCAGCGTCCTCGTCGACGAAGACGTGACAGGTCCCCTTGAAGTGTTGGATCACCGGCATCCGCGCGTTCTCGGTGACGTAGCGGATCAGCCCTTCCCCGCCGCGGGGGATCATCAGGTCGATCACGCCGCTCATCGTGAGCATCTGTGCCACGCTCTCGCGGTCGGCGGTCGGTACGAACTGCACCGCGTCGGCGGTCACGCCCCCGGCCGCGAGCTCGCCGCGCAAGAGCTCGACGAGGTGGCGATTCGATTCGAATGCTTCGGAGCCGCCCCGCAGGATCACGGCATTGCCCGACTTGAAGCAGAGACCCGCGGCGTCGACGGTGACGTTCGGTCGCGCTTCGTAGATGATCCCGATCACACCCAGCGGGATTCGCGCCTTCTGCACCGTGAGCCCGTTCGGGCGGCGCCAGGTCTCGGTGATCTCACCGATCGGATCGGGCAACGCGGCGACTTGCCGCAACCCATCGGCCATCGAGGCGACCCGCGCGGACGTCAACCGTAGACGATCGACCATCGCGCCCGTCAAACCAGCATCTCGGGCGGCGGCCAGATCGCGCTCGTTCGCCTCGGCGATTCCGTCGTGTTCGGCCAGCAGCTTGTCGGCAATTCGTCGGAGACAGCGATCTTTGGTCTCGCTGCTCAGTGTTGGTAGGATTCGAGCGGCCGCTCGTGCACGGCGTCCGATTTCGTCTAGCAAGGCAACTCCGTCGTTCGGATGCACCACAACTGTCGTAGATCTTAGGCCCAAACATCGGCGAAAGTCAATCGGCTTCGCCCGAGACGGCGTGCTTGACAGTCCCCGCCCGCCTGCGATATGACAACCGTACAACGGGCTAGGTATAGAAGGAGAGCGCCATGACGCAAATCATCGAGGTGCGGGCACGCGAAATTCTCGACTCACGCGGAAATCCGACGGTCGAGGTCGAGGTGTATCTTTCGACGGGTATCTTCGGTCGCGCTGGCGTGCCATCGGGCGCATCGACGGGCGAAGCGGAGGCGCTCGAGCTACGTGACGGCGACGCTGGCCGCTATCACGGGAAGGGCGTCGAGAAGGCGATCGAGAACATCAACGGCACGATCGCTCCCGCGGTCGTCGGGCTCGACGCGCTGGATCAGATCGACGTCGATCAGACGATGTTGGCGCTAGACGGCACGCCGAACAAATCGCGCCTCGGGGCCAACGCGATCCTCGGAGTGTCGCTGGCAACGGCGCGCGCCGCAGCGGAATCACTCGGAGTTCCACTCTATCGCTACCTCGGAGGCGCGCATTCTCACGTGATGCCGATTCCGATGATGAACATTCTCAATGGTGGCGCCCACGCCGACAACAATCTCGACATCCAAGAGTTCATGGTGATGCCCGTCGGTGCTCGTTCGTTCAAAGAGGCGCTGCGGATGGGGTCGGAGATCTTCCACACCCTCAAGAAGCTCCTCAAGGGCAAGGGGTTGAGCACCAGCGTCGGCGACGAGGGGGGCTTCGCGCCGAACCTCGAGTCGAACGAGCAGGCGGTGCAGCTGATCCTCGAGGCGGTCCAGAGCGCGGGATACCA
>JAGQJP010000268.1 GCA_020430585.1 Myxococcales bacterium
CGCTCGTGACCCGGCAAACGAACCACCATCGCGTTCCGCCGAAGTTGGTCTCAGTCGTCGTGACTGAGAAGGTCGTCGAGCGCGACTGCGACCAAGTGCGAAAGCGCCACGCAACGTTGAGCAAACCACGCTCTTCGGTGACCACGAAGGACCGCAGGGTCACCTCGCCCTCGAGATCGCGAAGGTCACCCCACGTCCACGTGAGGCGCCTCTCGACCTCGAACCCGGGACGAATCAACTCTCGGGCTAGGCGCACGTCGAGATCGATACGGACGCAGTCGTCCGTCGTCGCCCCGCCCCACTTCATCCGACTGCCGGAGCCGTAGCCGCCCATTGGATCCCCCGACCACGGCGAGATTCTATCAAAATCAATAGGCAGATTCTTCAAGGCGGGGCGGCGGGGTCGGCCCGACAGAGGCGGCAATCGCCTCACGTGCGCATCCGCTTCCAGTAGATCCGTCGGCGCCCGCGCAAGCGAGAAAACTAACGTTCGAAGCTCTCAACACCATCCGTGACGAACCGAACCGACTCCCGAAGAGACGTGTCGACGCCGGCTGAATCTCGCATTCGCCTCGCGAGTACAGACCGCGCGAGGTCTTCCGGAAGACACACGCGGAACTTCAGACCTGCGAGTGCTTCGTCGGTGACAGTCGACGCCGCCTCGTCGTGATGGGACGCGGCGCCGCGACGCCACGCCTCGAACGCCTCCGCAGTCGTTGATGGCTCGAGCTCCACCGCGAAGTTGTGCGGACGTGCCCCAGACTTGGCGACGCTCCCGAGACACCCGGCGAGCTCGGTGTTCGCGGCCAGGCCGGCGAAAGTCCACCAGCGCAGTCGTGCGTCGCTCCCGCGAACGACGGCTGTGCTTTCGTCATCGACCCAAGCGAACCGCTCCGCCATTTCGGCGAGCTGATCTCGACCGCGTTCGGTCAGCAAGCTGCCGAGCTGCCCACGTGCCAACACGCGACGCACCGCCCGACACAGTTCGAAACGCAGCGGCGAGCCTGAGCCCAACCACTGTGAACGCCCCTTCTCCTGCGTTGGCTGCACAAAGGCAACCTGGTGCTTCCAGTCGCAGTGCGTCACGGCCCAGCTCCGCCCTCCGAGTAGCAGTACGGCCGGTTCGTCCCTGCGCGTCGCGAATGACATCGGGTGCACCTTCCCGATCTCCACCTTCCCGTGGAGTACGGAGAAGAGCGGTGGGCTCGTGAATACCGTCAGCACGTCCATGAAGTTGCGGTATCCGAAGCTCTTCTCTCCCTCGGGCCCGAAGGAGAGCACGCCGCCATCCTCGAAGAGGATCCCCGTCGCGAGCATGTGCTCGACGACGCGCTGGACCTCAGCCGTGTCGAGACCTGCCAGCTTCGGCATCGCGCCAAGCCAGTTCATCCAGTTGTCCCGCGCGATCCCGCCTTCCTGAAGGACGAGCCCCATTAGCTGCTGCGCAACGATGTGGTACGGATCGCGCGGCGGAACCACCGGCTCGACGTAGCCGTCGGACCAGAGGTCGAGAAGACCTGCAGCCTGCAAGAAGGCGTCCTCGCTCGTCGCGAGGAAGAGGCAGTTGCGCGCCGTCCCCGCTCGCCGTCCCGTACGGCCGAGCCGCTGCAGGAACGACGCAACCGTTGCCGGAGCATTGATCTGAATCACTCGATCGAGGTCGCCGACATCGATGCCGAGCTCGAGCGTGCTCGTGGCCACGATGACGGCCTCGCGCCCTTCTGCGAATGCGCGTTCGGCCTGCCTCCGTTCATCGACGCTGAGTGAGCTGTGCGAAACGAATGTCGTCACACCGGCCGATCGCAACGACGCAGCCAGCCGTTCGACGCTCGTGCGGCTGTCGCAGAAGACGAGCCGCTTCTCTCCGCGGTGAAGACCCGCGATGACGCGCGCTGCGTTGTCGAGACTCGCCACGTAATCGAGCGCTACGTCGGTCTCGACCGACGCTTCCGCGCCCGTCACCCCGCCTCCCCCGATGACCGCGCGCGGTGCCGAACTCGAGCCCGACAGCCAGTTCAGCAGATCGCCAGCATTCCCAATCGTTGCCGAGAGCCCGATTCGCTGGATCTCTCGCCCTGCAAGTCGCGCGACTCGCTCCAGGGCAGCGAGCAGGTGCCAGCCCCGGTCGTCACCGGCGAATGCGTGCATCTCATCGACGACGACGGCCTGCACGTTCCGAAACAGCACTCGGTGGTCTGTGCGTCGCGAGGTCAGCATCACCTCGATCGACTCAGGCGTGGTCAGGAGCAGATCGGGAGGATCCGCGAGCAGTCGCATGCGTGCTGAGGCGCTGACATCGCCGTGCCAGATCCCAACGCGACGTCCGACCAGGCTCGCGTAGCTGTGAAGCCGCGGCTCGAGGTTGTTCAGCAGCGCCTTGATCGGGCAGACGTAGAGGGTCGAAAGCCCGCACCAGTCTTCGCCGAGCATTCGAGAAAGCACCGGGAAGACCGCGGCCTCGGTCTTTCCCCCCGCCGTCGGCGCGAGC
>JAGQJP010000269.1 GCA_020430585.1 Myxococcales bacterium
AAGAAGATGCTGCCCTTCATGTGGCTCGACGACGAGATGCTCAAACACCTCGGGCTCGAGCCCCCTGGATTGATCTACACCTACCACCCGGTCTACTTCGTCGTCTGGCTGACGTTGCACTACACCCGCAACATCTCGAAGCCTGTCGCGGCCAAGAGCCTCAAACAGATCCGCGAAGCCCAGATGAAGCTGCTCAAGCTGAAAAAGGAGCTCGAGGATCGCGAGAAACAGGGCCTCGAGGTGGAGCGCAACGAGAACACCGAAGACGTCGATGAGCTCGACGAGCTCGTCCTCGAAGCGGACGTCAACACGATCGTCGAGGACAAGTTCGAGGACTACCTCAAGACCGAGAACGGCGAGTGGCCGATCGAGTACGCCGACCCCGAAAAGAACCTTTAGTCTAGAGCGGGCGGCGGTTGGCGAGGGCGCGGCCGAGGGTCCCCTTGTCGATGTGCTCGAGGTCTCCGCCGAGGGGCACGCCCGAGGCGATTCGTGTCACCGGGACGTCGATCGACGTGAGCAGCTTCTTGAGGTAAAGCGCCGTCGCTTCGCCGTCGACGTTGATGTTGGTGGCGAGGATCAGCTCTTGCACCGTTTCCGACTTCAGGCGCTCGAGGAGCTCGCGCACCTTGATATCGTTGGGGCCGATGCCGCTCAGCGGCGAGATCGCGCCATGCAAGACGTGATAGGTGCCGCTGAACTCGCCCGTGCGCTCGATCGCCACCAGATCGGGGATCGTCTCGACCACGCAAATCGTGCCGTTCTGTCGTCGCAGGTCGTCGCAAATGCGGCAGCGCTCGCTCTCGGTCAGGTTGAAACAGCGCGAGCAGAGGCGGACGTTCTCTTTGAGGGCGAGCAAGACGCGGGCGAGGTCCTGGCTGAACTCGAGGGGCTCGTCGAGTAGAAAGAAGGCGAAACGAGTCGCGGTCTTCTCACCGACGCCCGGGAGCTTGCCCAACAGGCGCACCAAGCGGTTCAGCGTCTCGGGGATTTGCATCGGCGCCGATCAGAAGAGTCCGGGGATCTGCATCCCGCCGGTCACCTTGGACATCTCTTCGTTCAGCATCTCCTGCGCCTTCTTCAGTGCCACGTTCGCCGCCGCGACCACCAGGTCTTCGAGCATGCTCAGGTCTTCGATGTCGACCGCCTCTTTCTCGATCTTGAGCGCGACGAGCTGGTTCTTGCCATTCGCCGTCGCCTTGACCATTCCGCCACCGGCTTCACCTTCGGCGGTGCGCTCGGACATCTCTTCTTGGACGCGCTGAATCTTCTTTTGCATGATCTGGGCTTGCCGCATCAACTCGGCCAACCCCTTCGGATTGCTCATGGATCCTCCTGGAGCGTTGCGCGAATGGAAAGTAGCTGCGCATCGGGAAAGACGGCGCGCACGCCGCCCTGCACGAGCGGATTGGATTCGATCTGCTGGCGTTTGGCGGCGAGATCGTCGCGTCGCTGGTCGTCGGCGATCTTCGCCAAGCTACGGGCGCGCGGATCCGGCGCATCGGCGAGCTCGAGCCGGCAACCGGGGCCGGCAAAGCGCACCAGCGCGTCTTCGATCTGACGGCGGTAGTTGCCGTCCAAGAGCAGGGTCTGGAACCCCTCGTCGGGCGCCAACACCAGGGCGCGATCGGCAAAGTCGACGAACTGCGCGTGCTCGAGGATCGAGCCGAGCAGGCGCGACTCGTCTTTCGCCGCGCTCACGAAGAGCTTCCAGTCGAAGCTCACCTTCGACGTCACGTCGCTCGGCTTGCACGCTGCGGCTGTCGGCTTGGACGCTGCGGCTGT
>JAGQJP010000270.1 GCA_020430585.1 Myxococcales bacterium
CCCCACCGAGGTGGATCCAGCCTTCTTCGGCATTCATACGCCCGCGCATACAGTCGGCGATCGTACCCGATTGCTCGTGGATCTCTTTGAGCATGAAGTGCTTGTAGCCCCCTTTCTCGGCGGCCACCGGGCTCCAGGTGACGTGGGTCACGGATTTTTCGATCTCGACGTCGCTGGCGATCGCCGTCACGCGGACGCGATCGGCGCTGATCACCGCCATCTCGCCCTCGTCGAGGAAGATGATCTCACGGGTGTGGTTGAGGATCGCAGGGATGTCCGAGGCGACGAAGTTCTCCCCCTGGCCGAGGCCAATCACGAGCGGCGAAGCGTTCTTGGCGACGATGATCTTGTCTGGCTCGCCCTCGGCGACGATCACGAGGGCAAAGGCGCCACGGATCTCGCCCAACGCATGGCGCACCGCTTGCTCGAGGCCAGCCCCTGCCCGCATCTGGCGCGCGATCAGGTGGGCGACGAGCTCGGTGTCGGTCTCCGAGCGGAAGATCGAGCCCGAGGCTGCCAGATCAGCACGAAGCTGGAGATGATTTTCGATGATCCCGTTGTGAACGACGGCGACGCCATCGACGACGTGGGGATGGGCGTTCTCTTCCGAGGGCCGGCCATGCGTCGCCCAGCGCGTGTGCCCGACCCCGAGGTGTCCGTGGAGTGGGCTCTCGGCGAGCGCCGATTCGAGACGCGAGAGCTTTCCTTTCGCCCGCCGCAGCGCCAGGTGCTGTCCGTCGAAGATGGCGACGCCCGCCGAGTCGTATCCGCGATACTCGAGACGGCGGAGCCCGTCGATCAAGATCGGCGTCGCCTCTTTCGGCCCCACGTACCCAATGATTCCGCACATTTGTCTTGCTCCTCGCTCGTCAGATCAGTCCCGGATCGCTCCAGCCCGCCTCTTCGTCGGGTCCCAGGCGCAAGGTCTGAGGTCGAATCACCTCGCCCGGGACGGAAAACTCTTGATCCCGCAGCACCGAGTAGGCGCCGACCGTCGTCCCCTCGGCGAGCGTCACGTTCTCGAGCAGCACGCCCTGTTCGATGCGACAGCCCGGGCCGACCTCGGTCCGACCGCGGAGCGCCACCCCGGGCGCGATGATCGTGTCGCGGCCGATCGTCACGTCGGGCTCGACCAGCGTCCGTTCGGGGGCGATGAAGGTGACGCCGACGCCGAGCATCCAGTGGCGAATGATGCGCTGTTGGAGCTCGTGCGCGACGGTCACCAGATCGAGGCGTGTGTTGACGCCCTGTACCTCGCGTTCGTCGGCTCGCACCGCCTCGGCACCACCCGGAACCGCCGCGACGACGTCGGTCAGGTAGTACTCGCCCTGGGCGTTGTTGGTTCGCAGCGCCGCCAATTGCTCGAAGCAAAACGCCCGACGAACGCAATAGATTCCAGCATTCACCTCGCGGATCGCGCGTTCGTCGTCATCGCAATCGCGATCCTCGACGATGCGTTTCACCCGGCCGTTCGAACCGCGAACGATCCGACCGTAGCCCGATGGATCGGGGGTCTCGAAGGTCAGCACCGCGAGCGTGCCGTTGTGGAGCGCCGCGTCCCAGAGTTTCGCGAGCGTCTCGGCGCGCAACGCGGGGACATCGCCATAGAGCACGAAGAGCCACCCCCAGTCGCGCGTCACGTGCTCGGCCTGCAGCACCGCGTGGCCCGTTCCGAGCTGTTCGGCCTGCAACACGCACTCCACTTCGATCGAATAGCGCTCGCTGCAACGCTCGACGGTCGTCACGAGCTGCTCGTACTGGTGCCCACCGACGACGACGACGCTCTCCATTTCGGCCGCCAGGGCCAAGACCCAGCTCACCAGCGGGCGCCCGAGCACGTCGTGGAGCACCTTGTTCATCTCGGACTTCATCCGCGTGCCCTTGCCCGCCGCGAGGACCACCGCCCCCGCACCCTCGTATTTCGCCCGCTGTGCGCTCAGCATCTCGACCACCTCTCGCCAGGTCGCCAGCTATAGGCTAGCATGCGAAGTGTATCGCGTGCTCCGACGAGCGTCAACGACCGCGGCTGGGCCAGCCAGAGCCCGCTCACCGCAGCCCTTCGGAATAAAGCCGATCCCCCGCCGGTTGTTTCGCCCGGACCCCAACGGATGAACATCAGAGTCGAACCGCGCGGCTGGCGAATCGGCGGTCGCACCGATCGACGCGAGGAGAGCCGAATGAAACTCCAGAGCTCCTGTCGATACGCCTGGCTGCTATCGACGCTGACGATTTGGGCGATCGCGCCGACTCTCGCGCAGGCCCGGCCGACGGCCAAGACAACGCCGAAAAACGATCCCACCCTCCTGTATCGCTTCTTCGAGGGCTGCTGGGGCTCCCGCGACCGCGACCTGTCGGGGGCGCGACGCAAGTGTCGGCGATTGCGCAAGCACGGTCAGCGCTACGAACGCACAAATTGCAAGTGCCGCGCCAAGTACCTGATTACCGTACGCTCGACCGATCCCGTCGCCTACTATTTCAGCCGCGAGAACATGGCGATCATCGGACGCACCTCCAACGAGGTGCGCGACAAGTGTGAGAAGGAGAAGCGACGCCTGGGGCGATCGGGGGTCGTCGACGGCAGCGTCTGCTCGAAGATCGGCGTGGCCTACGGCCCCTACCGCCGCCACCACACCGTCAGCGAGTACGACGATCACAAGCGCTTCGTCTACCTCGATCACCGCGAGGGCAATTGGCTCGACAAGACGGGAGAAGGGCCCTGTTTCGTCGCCGGCACGCGAATCACGACGCCCGGCGGCGCGCGCCGCATCGAAACGCTGCGCGTCGGCGACCGCGTGCTCGCCTGGAACGCTCGCACCCGCGAGCGCGTCTGGGCCGCGGTCACGGGCATGAAGGTGACGCCGAACCAACCCGTGGGAGACGTCGTGCTGAGCGACGGCACGCGCCTCTCGCCCACTGGAAACCACCCGGTCTATGTGCTGTTGAGAGGTTGGCTTCCCGCGCGGCGACTTCGGCCGGGGATGTTTCTCGTGCACCAGAGCGGCCGCCGCGTCCTCGTCCGCTCAGTGAGCTGGAGCCGACGTCGGGCGACGGTCTACAACATTTCCGTCGCCGGACCCGAGAGCTATTTCGCCGAGGGGATCTTGGTCCACAACTACTGACCAAAGCGGTCCAATGGTCTATACTGGGCGCATGAATAGACGACTCGACGGCTACGAAAACCCGGCTCGGGCGCGTGAAAACCTCGCCCGCCTCGAGCGCGTCCTCTCGGCGACCAGCGTCTTGTGGATCGCCGATCTCGTCGGCGAGCAACCCGATCCGGACTCGGCTCTGAACACTCTCGAGCGCCTGGTCAGCGCTGGTAGCCTTGACGAAGCGAGGCTTAACGCTGCCCGCGACGTGGCGCACCGCCTGCTGGTCCTCCTCGGACATAGCCCCTTCCTGGCGCGACACATCCTCAACCTGGAGGACCCGCTAGCCTATCTCGCCGCCCTCCCGGCCCTCGAGATCGAACGCAGCTACGATGAGTTCCTCGCCGACGCGCGCGCCACCTGCTTGGGCGCGAGGGGCGACGATGAGCCCGACCGCGCAGAGCTGATGCACCGCCTGCGCCGCGTGAAGTATCGCGAGATCACGCGCATCGCGCTGCGCGAGATCCTCACGCGCGACGTTCGCTCGACGGCGCGGGAGCTCGCCTGGTTCGCCGCGGCGATGCTCGAGGTCGCCTATCGCGGTGTGCGTCTCGAGCTCGAACGCCGCTTCGGCGCGGCACAGCTCGACAGCGGCGAGCGCTGCGGCTTCGCCGTGATCGGAATGGGCAAGCTCGGGGGCGAAGAGCTCAACTTCAGCTCCGACATCGACCTGATCTTCGTCTACGAGTCGGACCACGGAAAGACCGCGGGCGGCCGCAGTACCGCGATCACGCTGCACGAGTTCTTCACCAAGCTCTCCCACGGGCTGGGCGAAGTGCTCGCCAAGCCGACGGACGACGGCTTCGTCTTTCGCGTCGATCTCGGACTGCGTCCCGAGGGGCAATACGGCCCGGTCTGTAACAGCCTCCCCGCCTGCGAGAGCTACTACGAGACCTGGGGTCACACTTGGGAGCGCACCGCCTGGATCAAAGCGCGACCCGTGGCGGGCGAGATCGCCGTCGGAGAGCGCCTTGTGGCGAGCCTGCGCCCCTTTGTCTACCGCAAATACCTCGACTATTCGGCGATCGAAGAGATCAGCCGGATGAAGCGCGCCGTCGAGACCGACGCGCGCAAGACCGTGGGCGACGGCGGTGCCTGGAACGTCAAGCTCGGCGTCGGCGGAATCCGGGAGATCGAGTTCTTCGTCCAGGCCCTGCAGCTGGTCTACGGCGGCAAGCTCCACGGCATTCGCGAGCGCTCGACCCTCTCTGCCCTGGACCGCCTCGCCTTCAGCGGCCTGATCAAGACACGGGATCAGCTCGCGCTGCGCGAAGCGTACCTCTTCCTGCGCCAGACCGAGCACCAGATCCAGCTCGAGAACGAGCGTCAGACACACGCCTTGCCCACCCATCCACGCGACCTCGAGAGGCTCGCCCGACGTCTCGGCCTGCAAGACCTCGGCGAGCTCGAAGCGATCCTCGACGAGCACCGGGCGATCGTCGCGCGCCTCTTCTCGTCGCTGATGCCCCTCTCCTCGGCGGCGGGCCAGCCGCTCGAAGCCGAAGAGGAGGAGGCGGAGATCTCGATCAGCGGCGTCTTCCGTGATGGCGAGCTGGCTCAGCGTCGCCTCGACGAGCTGCGCTCGCGTCCGTCGAGCGCCTTCCACGAGGGCGTGCGCCAACGCTATCCCGGCCTCGACCGCGGCCTCTGGAGCGAGGTCGAGAGCGCCGCCGATCCCGATCAGGCGCTGCTCTATCTCTCCGAATTCATCCGCGTCCTCGGGCGACGCTACAATCACTACCGGTTCCTCGTCGAGCAGCCCGATCCGCGGCGCCTCTTGATCACCCTCTTCGGGACGAGCCCCTTCCTCTCGAAGATCCTCCTGCAACAGCCCGACCTGCTCTTCCACCTGCTCCAGGCGGGCACGATCCACCAGCGCAAATCGAAGGCGGAGTACGACGCCGAGATCGGGGAGGTGCTCCAGGGGGACGCCGCGCTCGAAGAGCAACTGATCAGCCTGCGACGCTACAAGAACGAGGAGGTTTTGGCCCTCGGCCTGGCCGACATCGGCGAGAGCCTGGCACCTCTCGAGCTCAACCTCGGCCTCTCGGAGCTGGCTCACTCGATCCTCGAGCGGGCCTACGCGCTCTCTCTCTACGACGTGCGACCGCGTTTCGGCACGCCAGCGGACGGTACGTTGCTCGTATTCGGGATGGGCAAGCTCGGCGGCCGCGAGCTCGGGTACAACTCGGACCTCGACCTGATCTTCGTCTACACGGGAGACGGGAGAGCGCGCACCGACGGGCCGAAGTCGATCACCGCGCACGAATTCTACACGCGCTGGATGCAGCGACTGATCAGCTATCTCCAGAGCTCGATGGAGCACGGGCGACTGTACGCCGTCGATACGCGGCTGCGCCCGTCGGGAAATCAGGGCACCCTGGTCAGCTCGGAGGAGGCGTTCCTGCGCTACCACGAGCGGGATGCGTCGCTCTGGGAGCGCCAGGCGTTGATCAAGGCGGCGCCGATGTGCGGAGATACCGACGCCGCCCAGCGCCTCGGAGCTGTGATCGAGGCGATCGTCTATCAGCCGATCGAGGCCGATAGCGCGACCGAGCACATTCGGGCGATGCGCCAGCGCATGGAGAAAGAGCTTGCCAGAGAAGTCGACGATTACTACAATCTGAAGCTCGGCCGCGGAGGCGTGGTCGATATCGAGTTTACCGTTCAATACCTACAGCTCCGCCACGGCCATCGCCTCGAAGCGATTCGCGGATCATCGACGGTCGAGGCGCTGCGAGCCTTGACCGAGGCGGGTCTGGTCGAGCGTCACGCCAGCAGCGACCTCATCGAGGGCTACACCTTTCTGCGGCGCCTCGAGAACCGCTTGCGGATCGTCCACGATCGCTCGATCGAGCGCTTCGCGGCGCAAGGCGCACCGCTCGAGATGCTGGCGCGCCGGATGGGCTACCATCGGGCGGGGCGCCAGTCGGCGGGAGAGCGGCTGTTGCACGACTACCAGCTCAAGACCCGCCGCGTGCGCGAACTGTACGAACAACTCGTGCGTTGACACGTCGCAACGCGCGATCGAAAAAGCGAGACGAGGCGGAAGATGGTCGAAAAATCGGAAAAGATTTGGATCGATGGGCAGTTCACGGATTGGGACGCGGCGAACGTGCACGTGCTGACGCACGCGCTGCACTACGGGTACGGCGTCTTCGAGGGGATTCGCGCCTACCGCTGTGCCGATGGAAGCTCTGCGGTCTTTCGCCTCGACGACCACCTGACGCGCCTGTTCGAGTCGGCCTATATGCTCCAGCTGCCGATGCCGTACGATCAGAGGGCGCTGACCGAGACCTGCGTCGAGACGCTGCGGATCAACAAGATGCGCGAGGGCTACCTGCGTCCGATCGCTTACGTCGGCACGGGCGGGATGGGGCTCGGAGTGATGAACAATCCGACCCAGGTCGTCGTCATCGCCTGGCCTTGGGGCGCCTATCTCGGCGAAGAGGGCCTCTCGAAGGGAATTCGCTGCTGTATCTCGAGCTATCCGCGCAACGCGATCAACTCGCTGCTCTCGAAGGGCAAGATCATCGGTCAATACGTCAACTCGATCCTCGCCAAGCGCGACGCCCTCAAGAACGGCTTCGACGAAGCGGTGATGCTCGACACCCGGGGCTACGTCGCCGAGGGCACGGGCGAGAACCTCTTCATGGTCAAAAACGGCGTGCTCCATACCCCCCCGCTTTCGGCGGCGATCCTCGGCGGGATCACCCGCGACTCGGTGATGACGCTGGCCCACGACCTGGGGATCGACGTGCGCGAGACGATGATCACGCGCGATCAGCTCTACGTCGCGGACGAGGTCTTCCTCGTCGGCACCGCGGCCGAGGTGACGCCCGTGCGGGAGATCGACCATCGCACGATCGGGATCGGCGCGCGCGGCGCGATGACCGAGCGCCTGCAGAAGGCCTTCTTCGAGGTCGTCTCGGGGCAAAACGCCGAGCACGGCGCCTGGCTCACGCGCTACAGTCTCTGAGGCTCACGCGCTGCAGCCTCTGAGGCTGCCGTCCTCATGGCGCGCAGAGATCGAGCCCGCCAACCCCGAAGATCATCGACTGCATCACCTCCGAGTTGCCCTCGACCCAGCCGTTCGAATCGGTGGTGTAGAGCGTGCTCCAGAGCGAGTAGAGCTCGGACTTGTCGAACGCCGCTTTGAGCAGCGGACAGTAGTCGATGGAGAGCGTGCCGAGCTGCATCGCGATCAACGGCAAGACGAGCGCTTGCGGTTTTCGGTCTTGGAAGATGTCCCAGCCATCGGCGGTCAACCCCTCGCACCCCGCGAGCAAGCTCCCGCTCTTGGCGCAGCGAAAATAGCGGGTCCAATCGGCGGTTACGTCGATCTGGCCCGCGAGGCGTGGGACCCCGTGGGCGAGCAAGAGCTCGCTGAGCTGCACCACCGTCTCGCCCAGCGTCATCGCCTGTTCCGGAGAGAGCGTGCGCAGTCGCCAGATAAAGGCAGCGAAGCCTTGCAGATAGAGGTAGAGCGAGCTGTTGCGACACTCCGTCGTCGGCGGAAGGTCGCCGTTGCAGAGGACCCCGGAGACGACGTTGTCCGCGATCAGCTCGTCGACGAAATCGACGATCGCCGTGCGGCAGCTCTCGGCGAGATCGGCGCGCAGAAACTCGGCACAATTGGCCAACGCCTCGAGGTGCTGTAAGAGGGCGAAGCCCGAGGCGGGATCGTAGGACTGATCGCTCGTGAAATCGGCGAGCAGCTCGACAAGTTGGTACCAGCTGCGGTCGCCCTGCTGCACCCGCGGCTTGTCGTAGGTGAAGAGCGAGGCGTAATACTGCTGGGCAAAGCGATCGAGGAACAGCGGGTTCGGGCGAATCACGTAGGCGTTGGCGATTCCGCCGTTGAAGGAGAATCCGAGGGTGAAGAGGTCCGCTTTGCGGTGCCAATCGCCTTCGCTCTGGGTCCCTCCGCGGTTGGTCGCGAAGCCATTGAGCCAGGTGTGGTTCATCCCCGTGTTGTACCACGCGGTGAACATCATCAAGTTGGCCTGGGGCAGCGCAAAATCCCAGACGAACTTGGGATCGCCGCTGCGAAAATACTCGAGCAGCTCGGGCGTCACGGGATCGGAGTCGTTCGTGTAGGCGACGTTGTCCAGGGGTGAGGTGATCGTCAGCTCGCTCGTCGGAAAGAGCTGGGTGTCGGGCCAGAGCTGCGACCCGAAGGTGAAGGCGCGCTTCCACTGTCCAGGCTCACTCGGGTTCGGATCGACCGGATAGCCCACGGTCAGCCCGTGAACCTTGTTGATCGCCGCGGTGTACGTCGCCTTCAAGACGCTCGACTTTTCGTTGCCCAGATACGGAAAGACCTTCGCCTCGTTGAGCTCGGCTAGCGGCAGGCGGGGAAGGAGCCCGCGCTGCAAGAAGGCGTGGAGGCGTTGATTGGCGTCGCGCAGCAGCCCTTGAGGTACGAGCGGACGGATCGCGATCCGCGCCGCGCTCCAAATCGCCTTCGCCTCGCCGACGTGCAGCGGTTGCGAGACGATCTGCAGCGAAATGTTGTCGAGACCGACGACGAGGGCCATCGGTTCGCGGTAGGGTAGATAAGCCAGCTGCGCAAAGGCGCTGTAGCTCGGCCCGTTGAGAGCGACATAGGGCTCGATCAACAGCCCCGTCTCGAGCAGCGACTGACTCGGCCCGGAATCGGGCTCGAGCTGAATCGTCCCTGCCGGCTTCCAGCCGCCCGCGACGCCGATCGATCCCTTGTCCTGGCCCACGCGTAACGTTCCCGCAAAGCCATTGTCGCTGGAGAAGAGCTGTGTCGACGACGCGCCGAAGAGCTTGGTTCCGCCGATGTCGAGGGGAAACTCCCAGCTGACGCGGTCGATGTCGGCGCCCTCGTCGGTGAAGTCCTCGGTGTAGCCGCTGTTCGAGAGGCTGCCGCATTCGTTGCGAAAGTTGAGCTGTAACCCGACGTCCGCCGACCCGCGGAAGAAGGTCAGCACCGCGCTGTACCCAAAGGGGTCCGTTGGATCGCTGACGCCGTTGTTCGTGCAGTCGCGCTCCAGCGCCGAATGGCGGAAGACCCCGCGCACGAGCACCGAGACCTTGAGCGGCCCGCGCTCGATGATCCGAACGTCCGGTTGCGAGAGGTTGTCGACCCGCGGCGCGACGACGACGGTCTGCTTGTGGTCGAGGGAGGTGTAGGCGCCAAGGGTGGTCACGAGCGTGCCCTTCGGGCCGACGAGTAGCGGACCCGAGCCGACGCGGTGAGTGTAGACGCGGTCGAAGCTGCCCGTTAGTTGGAAATCGACGTCGATCCACTCGATCAACGCCGGGTTGTACGGATTGAGCCGAAACCGCGCGACGCCCGTCTCGACTGTCTTCGTGCCGTCGGACTCGTCGACGATCCGCGCCTCGAGGGCGTCGCTCGTCGGCAGCTGGGGATCGCTCGTGCACTGACGCAGCTCGAAGCTGCGCGTGCTCTTGTCGCCCGCCGTCACCACGAGCGCGATCTGCAGCCAACGGATCGGCCGCGTCGCCGCGTTGGTCCCCTCGAGGGTTCCACCCCAGCGCGACAGCACATCGAATTGGGCGCGAACCCAGGCTCCGCTCTCGTTGGTGACGATCAGCCGCTTGGTGTCGAGCAGGCCGAGCGAGGCGGGGAGCGGGATGCCGGAGAAGGCGATCTCGCGATTGCGCTCGAAGCTGCGGTCGTTGGTGACGAGCAGGGTGCGAATCGTCGCGCAGTCACTCGGCGGAAGCCCGAGCACCCCTTCGGGCAGGTCGACGGTGACGACGACGGCGTCGGTCGTGCCGTCGGCGTCGGCCAGCAGATCGGGATCGACGACGAGATCGGGATCGACGATCCCGTCGGCGAGGTCGGGGGACGCGAGATCGCCGTCGGGAGCCTCGACCCCATCTGGCGACGCGCCATCGGCGAGGGCATCGTCGCCGTCGAGCGCGATGTCAGGCGTGAAGCTGTCGAGCTGAGCGTCCACGGCGGTGTCCGAGGCCGCCGCGCTATCGGCGAGGGCATCGACGGTCCCAATCCGCCCGGGCGAGGGCACGCAGCCCACCGCAAAAAGCGCGAAACCGGCAAAAAGGTACAAGAGTCGTCCAACCGAGAGCATCGTCCGTCACCTTCATCATCTCATTCTGTCGCGCTGCCCTGAACCAGCGGTTTTCATTATAGCGTGAGATGGATCCCAGAGCGGAGAAAACCCAAGCGAGGGCACCTGACACGCAACTTGCGCATTCGAATATCATCGTTTATGATCGCTGCGTATCTTCCAGGAGAGCAGTCGTGAAAGAATGTCCTCGTTGTCACCTGCAGTTTCCGGACACCGCGAATTTCTGTCCGATGGATCGAGAGAAGCTCGTCTCGGTGGAAACGAGCGCAGCGCCCGCCGCCTCTCCCGCCAAGATCAAGTTCAGCGAGACGCAATGGTTCATGGCGGCGACGAATGTCGAACAGCTCAAAGACTCGGAACCAACCGAAGCCGACGAGCAGACCGCGAAGTTTTCACGGCAGGTCGAAATACCCGAAGACGTCCGCGACCAGTACACCCTCAGCAAAGAGAGCACCGAGGAGCTCGAGCAGAAGAAGGCCCACGAGTTCGCCAAAGCGATCAGCGCGGGCGACAAGTTCGAGGAGCCAACCGACAACAAGTCGATGATGGTCAGCATCATCGTCGCCGTGATCGTCGTCTTGATCATCATGGCCTACTTCGTATTCGGGCGCTGACCAGCGCGCATCACCCCCGCCGCGTTTGAACCATGTCGGAATCGATTGTCATCGCCTGTCGCTCGTGCTCGAAGAAGAACCGGCTGCGCGTCGAGCAGGCCCTGGCGGACCTCGCCAAGCCCGTGTGTGGCTCCTGTCGCCAGAATCTGTTCCTTCCGCGGGAGGAGCCGCTCGACGCCGTCAAACCCCACGACGTCCAACATCCCCAGGACCGTCGCGCCCTCGAGTCGCTGCGCCAGATCCCGGGGGTCGAGACGATGACGCGACTGCTGATCAAAGAGAGCTACGAGCGCTCGGAGATCATGCGCCACTACGCTTCGTACATCCGCGTGAGCGAGGCGCAGCTCCCCGACGTGTTTCGGCTCTATCGGCAGGCGGCGCGGCGACTCCACGTCGAGCCGCTGCCCGATCTCTTCCTCGTGCAATCGCCGCAGGCGAACGCCTACACCTTCGGTAGTAGCCGCCCCGTCATCGCCGTCACCTCGGGAATGCTCGAGCTCCTCGCCCCCGAGGAGTTGGCGGGCGTGCTCGCCCACGAGCTGACGCATGTCAAATGCGATCACGTGTTGTTCAAGACCGCGGCGCGCTTCATTGCGTTTGCGGGCGGCAACATCGCCGCCTCGACGTTCGGGTTGTCCAATCTCGTGCTCGCACCGTTGCGCCTGGCGCTCTTGGAGTGGGATCGCTGCTCGGAGCTGACCGCCGATCGCGGCGCGCTGCTGGTCACGGCGAGCATCGACGTCCAGAACCGCACGTTGATGAAGCTGGCGGGCGGGTCGACCGCGATCTACCGGCAGTTGAGCGTCGAGGCGTTCAACGAGCAGGTTCAAGCGCTGGAGTCGATGCAGAACGAGAGCTGGGTCAATCGGCTCACGGGGCTGATCCAGACCCTCGAACGGACCCACCCCTTTCCCGTCTGGCGGGCGCGCTTTGCTCGCGAGTGGGCGGCGACGCCCGAGTTCTTCCAGCTCCTGGCGAACAATCCGCCGCGGATCGAGGTCAAGGTCAAGCCGAAGAGCAAGCGCGCTGCGGACGACGATTTCATCACGCGGGCCAAGCGCATGCTCGACAAGTGAGGCCGCCAGAGCCCCACGTCGATCAGGGGAGCAGCGCGCAGTGCCCACTGTCGCAGGTTACCTCGTTCGTCGGCTCGACGGCCGTGCAGGGAAGACAGTCCGCTCGCGGGTCGCAGACCGCTTGACGCCACGTCGTCACCTGGTTTTCGGCGACGGCGATCACCCGCGGCCCACAACCACAGCAATCGGCCCAGATCGCGCGGCAATCGGTGGCGTCGCTACAGCTCGAGAGAAAGGAGCGGCGGGCGTCGTACTTGCTGCAGACGCCCTGTTCACAGATCGCGACGAAGTTCTCGTTCGGCGGCAACGTCGCGCACTCTTGACAGATCGGCGTAGCCTCGTCGCAGGTCGCAGCGTGGAGCTCGTTGTAGCGATCGCCTCCGATCGCGGTCCACGTCTCGAGGGGTAGCTCACCGCAGCTCCCGCAGCAACCCGCCTCCGCAAGGGTGCAAAAGTTGAGGGCGTCGCACCTTCGATACGACGGCAACGTGGTCAGATCCTCGACGCTCGTGTCTCCAACGGACGAATCCGGCTGAAGAGTGGCGTCGCCCTGCGTCGAACGACTGCTCTTCGTGCACGAGCCCGACGCGAGCAGCAGAAAGACGCTGAGCGCGTACGCGATGATTTTCGGGATACGACGCGCGCTGTGGTTCATCGGGCCTCCTCGGGAGCGACGCTTGCGCCCTCTCCAACGGTAGCGCGAATGCGGGCCGGGCGCAATCGTGCTACACTCGACCTAAGTCAGTTCGAGACCTTTGGCGGGGCCGACGGTCGGTTCCCCGGACCAGGAGACGATGACGCCGAATTCGAAACGCCCGCGCCGCCCCATTCCACGCTCGATCGGCGCGCCGCCCCAGCTGCCCGTGTTCGTGGCGATGGTATGGGCTCTCCTCGGTCTGGGAGCCAACACGGCGACCGCTCGCCGCACGACGATTCGGGTCGGATCGCACGACGTGCTCGTTCTCGTGCCGCGCAAGCCTCCGCTCCACCCCAGCGGATATCCTCTGGTCGTCGCACTCCACGGAGCTGGAGGTCGAGCACGAACATATGCCAGATCATGGCACGAATTCCACGCCCGCTATCGCTTGATCATCGCCCTTCCCCAGGCGGGGACGACGCGCTGGCGCCATTCGGATCAGAAGACGGTGCTCGGGCTGGTCGCGGTGTTACGACGGCGCTATCGCGTCGATCCACGGAGAATCTACCTCGTCGGATTCTCGCGTGGCGGAACCTACAGCTATCACTTCGGATTGCGGACGGGCTCGCCCTTTCGAGCGATCGCGCCCTTCGCCGCGGGCTACGTCGAGCTCAACGGAGACCATCCGAACCACCGTATACCCGTGTGCCTCGTTCACGGCGGCAAGGACAGCGCCGTCAAACCGCGCCGCACGAAGAAGATGGTCCAGCTCCTTCGGCAACGGCATCAACCCGTACGCTTGCGGCTCTTGTCGGGCGTCGGACACAAGCATCCCGACGAGGCGAATCGCTGGATCTGGAGCTGCCTCGACCGCAACTTTCAGCTCCTGCTGGCGAAGGAACGGCGCCGGCGTCGACTGACCAAACGGCCTTCGAAGCGACTCGTCCCTCCGAAGGGCCCGATCGTCGTCAAGCGCGGCGACACACTCTGGAAGCTCGCCCGTCGTTACGGCACGTCGCTCGAGCGGCTGAAATCGCTGAACGGATTGCGCGGCGAGCGCATCAAAATCGGGCAACGTTTGAAAATTCGGTGAGTTCCAGGGGACACTCGACGAACGGGGCTCTCTCCTCGCCTTGAGAGAAATTGCAATTGATTCTCAATTCTACAAAACCGACTCTCATTTGCGATTGATTCTCAACTTTAAAGATAATAAAGAATCGTTCACGAACTGCATTTTTCTACGTAGTATCAGAATGTTATAGTGCATTGCAGGTAATCGCGTGGCGGATTCGATTCCGATCACAAGTTGTCTCTCACCCGCTATTTTTCTGGCCCGGATCGCTTTTTTCTTGCATCAGCGATTGTGAAGATCTATTTTCGATGCTTAGACTTTTCGACGGAGAGCGTCATGAAAGAGCAGCCAGTAGCGCGTCGTCGCGCCGATTTCCGGCGTACGGGTTTCGCTCCAATTGTTCTCTTGTTCGCCATCCTGGCCTTCGGATGCGCCCCGGACTACACGATTCCCAACGGTTTTTACGGCCCGAACGAAAATGGCACAATCGACGACGGAACCCAGAATGCGCCGAGCTCGTCCTTGACGAACGGAACCGACACCGGAACCAACACCGGAACCAATACCGGAACCAACACCGGAACCAACACCGGAACCAATACCGGAACCAACACCGGAACCAATACCGGAACCAATACCGGAACCAATACCGGAACCAATACCGGAACCAACACGAATGTCGACAAGTACAGCTTCAAGACCGATGTCGACCCGATCCTCGCGCAGCGCTGTAGCGGTTGTCACCGCAATTGCCGCGGGGGCGTCTGCCTCTCGGGCAACGTGAGCAACGACTACGCCACGGTGGACCAACTGGTCAACCTGCAGTCTCCGGAATCGAGCGTGATCCTTCGAGTTCCCACGGGCCAATCCTATCACGGCGGCGGCAAAATCTTCAGCGTCGGCAGCTCGAGCTACAACACGATCTTGGGATGGATTACCGAAGGTGCAAAGAACAACTAGAGGCCACAGGGGCGCTCTCGTTGCGATCCTGCTCGTCCTGACGCTCGTCGTGTGCGCGCAGAGCTGTGGGATGGGATCGCAAGAGCTCACGACCGTCGCGCCCGACACGCTGCCGCTCACGGTGACGTGGTCGACGCACATTCAGCCGTTGATGCAGTTCTACTGCACCTCCTGCCACTTCACGAACGAGACCAAGAACCGCAATGGCGATTGTGACGACCACGACATGAACCTCAACGACTACGACACCGTCGTCAACTGTTACCCGGATCTCTACGAGAGCATCGCCATCAAACAAGACATGCCGCCCGGGGGGGCGCGGCGAATGACCGCGAGGCACAAGGCCCTACTAAAGGCCTGGCTCGACGGAGGATTCGCAAAATGAGGCGCGCCGCCCAAGCGTTGCTCCTACTCGTCTCCACCATCCTCTGCTTTCTCCTGCTTCCTCGAGTCGATCGGCGGCCGGCGATTCGGCAGGGATATGCGCTTCCGCTCTACACGGCGCGCTCGGGACGAACCTGCGACAACTGCCACACCAACCCCACGGGTTGGGAGAACCCGTCGTTGCCCTGGCGCAAGTGCACGCTCTCGTGTCAGGCCTGCCACCTCAATCCGTCGGGCGGCGGACTGCGCACGACTCCCGGCCGCTTCTATGCGCAGGCGACGCTACCGATGCTCTTCGCCTCGCACCGCGGTTACAAGGACTGGAATCGCCACCTCGTCGGCTCGATGAAGAACCTCGAGCTCAAGAGGCGCAACCGACTCGTCGATCCGGCGTTCTGGCACCCGCTCGGTGGCCCATCGAAGATGGCGTTCCTGCAATCGCGCTACGCCGGGCTCAACGCCGATCCGTTGCTCTTCTTCGGCGTCGATTCGCGCCTCGCCTGGTGGTACTCTGGGCGGAACCATGCGGTCTTTCCGATGCAGTTCGATCTGCACGCCGGACTGCGGATGGTGCGTCACCTCGTCGTCGCCGCGACGGGCGGGCTGATCGCCCAGCTGAAAGATGCTGATCGCTCACACTGGAAGCGGATCAGCGCGGGCCTGAAAGATGTCTATGTGATGGTCGACCAGCTGCCGATGATGACCTATATCCGCGCCGGTCGCTTTCTTCCGCCCTTCGGCACCAACATCGACGATCACACCAGCCCGATCCGTCGCGACTTCGAGCTCGACGGCTCGCGCCTGGACAGCCGTGTGACGGGGGTCGAGATCGGAATGGCGCCGAACTACCCCTACGTCCAATTCGCCGTCTTTCGACCCAACCCCGGGGACCTGATCCCGAAGTCGATCCAGCCCCCGTTTCTCGGCGTCAAGGGCTGGGGCATCGCGGCGAGCGCCGGCTGGCGCGACCTCGCCTGGCAGCTCGGCGTGAGCTTCATGATGAAACGCCGTAACATCGCTGACGGCGGCGACATCGAGGCGTACAGCGTTCAATGGGGCTTCAACCCATGGTATTTCAGCAACAAGTTTCCGCTGACCTACATGGGAGAGTTCGCCGCCGAGCGCTACCGGCGCGAGGGCAGCGTCACCTCTGCCTGGCGTTTCGCCGTCTTCAACGAGCTCGACTACCTGCTCTTCAACGGCGTCAACCTCAGCGTAAAGCACGACTACAGCGACGCCGATCTGAAAGTCGCGGACGACCACGCCAATCGCCTGACCTTCGGCGTGGACCTGCACGTTCTGCCGAGCTTCACGATCAAAACCCAGGCGCGCCTCAATTTTCTCCCACACGTCGGCGTGCAGCCCGACTTCTTCATGTATCTGCGCGGATTCTGGTGACCTGGCGAAACGATCAGGAGACGCCGAGAAGCTCGACTTCGAAAATCAACGTCGCGTTCGGCGGGATGACGCCGCCAGCGCCGCGCGCCCCATAGCCGAGGTGCGGCGGGATCGTCAGCTTGCGCTTGCCACCGACCTTCATCGTCTCGACACCCTGGTCCCAACCGGGGATCACCTGACCCTCGCCGAGGAGAAAGCCGAAGGGACGCCCGCGATCGACCGAGGAGTCGAACTTGGTCCCGTTGGTCAACCAGCCCGTATAGTGGACTTCGACGCGATGCCCCGCGCGCGCTTCGTCTCCGGTACCGACGACGAGATCCTCGATCCGCAACTCATTTTGGCTCATGAACGTCACTCCTTGTCTAACAGTGTGGAGGCCGACTGGCGGCGTGCGAGTCGGCGCCTACGACCAACCGTCTGCATGCCAGCCGTGGTTCGATTGTCGACAGAGCACCCCACCGAGTCAAGGACCCAATCGCCCGGCGTTCGAGCGCGCGGGGCGAGAAACTGAATCACTGCTCATTTTTCGTGGACAGCGCTTCGACCCAGTGAAGATCGGCGAGAAATGGCGGTGATCGGCCGTTTGCGCTTTTCGCCATTGGTCTTTTGCGGTATA